>NZ_JBQEQB010000001.1:71409-203362 GCF_052046055.1 Pseudomonas sp. 22082 | reverse complement strand
CCCGCTCCCACAGTTATGAATTTGCGTTCAATCCTGATGAGGTGGCAGTTGCATGTACCAGTACGATGATTACGACCGGGCGCTGGTGTTCGAGCGCGTTGCGCAATTTCGCGATCAGGTCGAGCGCTTCATGGCCGGGGAGTTGAACGACGAGGAATTCCTGCCGCTGCGTCTGCAGAACGGTCTGTACATGCAAAAACACGCCTACATGCTGCGGGTGGCGATTCCCTACGGCACCTTGAGCGCCGAACAGATGCGCACTCTGGCAAGCATCGCCCGGGACTACGACCGTGGTTACGGCCACTTCACCACCCGGCAGAACATGCAGTTCAACTGGATCGAACTGCACGAGGTGCCGGACATTCTCGAGCGTCTGGCGCAGGTCAACATGCATGCGATCCAGACCTCGGGCAATTGCGTGCGCAACATCACCACCGAAGCCTTCGCCGGAGTCGCGGCGGACGAGTTGATCGACCCGCGTCCGCTGGCGGAAATCCTGCGGCAATGGTCGACGATCAACCCGGAATTCCTGTTCCTGCCGCGCAAGTTCAAGATCGCCATCTGCTCGGCGAAGCAGGATCGCGCGGCGATCATGATGCACGACATCGGCCTCTACCTTTACCCCGGCCGTGACGGCCAGATGTTGCTGCGGGTGATCGTCGGCGGCGGTCTGGGGCGCACGCCTATCCTTGGTCTGCAGATTCGCGACGGCCTGCCGTGGCAGCACTTGCTGTCCTACGTCGAAGCCGTGCTGCGGGTCTACAACCGCCACGGCCGACGCGACAACAAGTACAAGGCGCGGATCAAGATTCTGGTCAAGGCGCTGGGCATCGAGGCGTTCGCCAAGGAAGTCGAAGAGGAATGGCAACACCTCAAGGACGGCCCCGCGCAGTTGACCGAAGATGAATACCAGCGGGTCGCCAGTGCTTTCGTGCCGCCGAACTACCAAGCGCTGGCGGGCACCGATCTGGATTTCGGCACGCACCTGGCGGAGAAACCGGCGTTCGCCCGTTGGGTCGCGCGCAACGTTCAGCCGCACAAAGTGCCGGGCTACACCAGCGTGGTGCTGTCGACCAAACCGGGCCTGGCCTCGCCGCCGGGGGACGTCACCGATGCGCAGATGCTGGCCGTGGCCGACTGGTCGGAGCGCTTCGGTTTCGGCGAAATCCGCATCGCCCACGAACAGAACATCGTCCTGCCGGATGTGCCCAAGTCCGATCTGTACGCGCTGTGGCAACTGGCGAAAGAGCACGGGCTGGGCGCCGCCAACGTCGGCCTGCTGACCGACATCATTGCCTGCCCCGGCGGTGATTTCTGTGCGCTGGCCAACGCCAAGTCGATCCCGATTGCCCAGGCAATTCAGGCGCGGTTCGACAACCTCGATTACCTGCATGATCTGGGCGACATCAGCCTGAACATCTCCGGCTGCATGAACGCCTGCGGCCATCATCACATCGGCAACATCGGGATTCTTGGCGTCGATAAAAACGGCAGCGAGTGGTACCAGATCACCCTTGGCGGCGCACAGGGCAAGAACAGCGCACTGGGCAAGGTCATCGGCCCCTCGTTCAGCGCGGCCGAAGTGCCGCAGGTGATCGAGCGGATCATCGGCACCTTCGTCCGTTATCGCGAGGCCGAAGAACTGTTCGTCGATACCGTGGCGCGCATCGGACTGGAGCCGTTCAAGGAGCGGGTCTACCCGAAAGCGTTGGAGGCCTCGGTATGAACAATCTGCTGCGGATGGAGGCGAGTGGGGCGCGAATCGTGCTCGATGATCCATGGACGCTGATCCGCTCGCCTGAAACAGAGCCCAGCGCCGGGATGTTGATTCTGCCGCTGGCCCACTGGCTCGAATCACCCTCGACCCATGCGGTCTGGCTCGGCCCGGACGACGGCGTCGAAAGCCTGCTGCCGTGGCTGAGCTCGTTGCCACTGATCGCCCTCGACTTCCCGAGCTTTCGCGACGGCCGCGCCTACAGCCAGGCCTATCTGCTGCGCAGCCGTTTCGGCTGGAAAGGCGAGTTGCGGGCGATTGGCGACGTGCTGCGCGACCAGCTCAGCCACATGCGCCAGTGCGGTTTCGACAGCTTCGCCGTGCGCGAGGACAAATCCGCCGACGATGCGCTGAAAGGGCTGGTGGGCATGAGCGTGCTGTACGGGCGATCAGTTATTGAGCCACGACCATTGTTTCGAAGGCGCTGATCCCTAACACTTGGTCTGGAAATTGTCACCTGTCATATATGACAGTGTGCGATTCCGATTTATTGCGCTCTAATCTGAACCAAGGATTCAGATGCATCTATCAACGTTTCTGTTCGCGACGGAGGAGCATGATGGAAAAGCTTCGCTTTGAGCAGGCATTTTGGATTGTGTCGCAACAGAATTTATTGAATGAGAGCGTGGATCCAAATTGGAGGCAGGCAAATTATGCGTGTTGTCGTGCCCTTATCGTCGAAGCAGTCGAGGCCCTCGAATTTTACGATTGGAAGTGGTGGGCTAAAACTGAAACAGACTATTTCCAGATGCAACTCGAACTGGTTGACGTACTGTGTTTCGCAATTTCTTTCTATATAAAACAACACCCCGGTGAACTGAGGGCCATTGCTGAGTCGCTAGCGCTTGAATCTAATCCGGATCTTCAGGTGTGCCGTTATCAACGTAAATCTGTGAAGCTCGTCGATTGTGATATTCCAAGGTTGCTGGATATAGTCATTGGTTATGCAACGATGAGGTGTATTCGATTGCCGTTGCTCGAACGATTGTTTTTATTGAGTGGGTTGATTAGCTGGGAAGAAATAATTTTACGCTATCGGCAGAAATATGCGCTCCATGTCTATCGCCAAGTCAATGGTTATCGAGTGGGGCGATATAACAAATTTTGGCCACTTGTTGAGGATTCTAACTATTTGCAAGGCGTGGTGACGGGGTGCTGTTCGATATCGACGCAGGAGAAATTAATTAAAGGTTTGGAACACTTATATCGAGCGTCACACAAGTGGAGTCAGTGAGGGCGTAATGTTATCGATCAAAAAACTTCCGTCGCCGGCTGGCATTCCCTTGCTCGGGAATATTCTACAGATCAAGCCGTCACGCATTTATCAAGTCTTGTGTGACTGGGCAAGAGAACTTGGTGGGTTTTATACCTTTAAAATTGGATCGAAATGTATTCTCGTTGTGACTGAGCCTGACGTGATGGCTGAACTGCTTCACGAGCGGCCGGGGAAATTCAGACGCTGGGTAAAGATGGAAGAACTAGGGCTTGAAGTGGGAGCGGATGGGGTTTTTGTAGCCGAGGGGGATAAGTGGCGCCGGCATCGAAGGCTGATCACACCGACGTTCAATTTATTGCACATAAAAAATGCGTGGGAGGCGATCGACGCTACAACCCGACGCTTACAACAACGCTGGTTAAATTTTGCGGTTGATGGTAGTTCGGTTGATATGCGTCAGGAAGCTATGAGCTATACCGTTGATGTAGTGACTGGATTTGCTTTTGGTTATGAACTTAACACGCTGGAAGAGTCTGCTGGAGAGTTACAGGGCGCGCTATCTTCATTTCTGCAAACAGCCGCTCGCCGTCAAGCAGCGGTGTTTCCTTATTGGCGATATATAACGCTGAAGTCTGATCGCGAGTTCAACGTGGCGCTGACGAGGATCAATCACTTGGTGAGCGGTTTCATCAAGAGCGCACGCGAACGTATGGAAAATGGTTCGTCGCCTCCATTGCCGCCAGTAAATATGATCGAAAAACTGGTTGCCCACCAAAATAGCGCAGGTAGTGAATCACTCTCTGATGGCGAAATTATCGGCAACGTTCTGACCTTTTTATTAGCAGGGGAGGACACAACGGCTAATACGATTGCCTGGGCCGTCTATTTTATTGCCAGACACCCCGTGGTTCAGGAAAAGTTGCAAATGGAAGTGGACCGAGTGCTGAACAGTACCGACGTAATTCCTACGATAGATCAGCTGGATAAGCTGCCTTACGCGCACGCAATAATTCAGGAAACTATGCGCCTCAAGCCGGTTTTTCCGTTACTAACACTTGAACCAAATGAAGATGTGGAAATTCAGGGTGTAGAAGTCTTGAAAGGCACACCTGTTTTTTTGTTAATCGGTTACCCGGGCCAGGATACACGGCACTTCATCCGCGCCGGAGAGTTTCTCCCGGAACGATGGCTCGATAGTCAAGCATATGAGCAGGACAATAAGAAAGCGTGCACTCCGTTTGGCATCGGACCTCGACACTGTCCGGGACATCAACTTGCGATGCATGAAGCGCTGATGGCCATTTCCATGTTGGCGAAGAACTTTGACGTAAAAGCTGATGAAAGCGCAGGCCCGACAGAAGAAATTTATGCGTTCACACTTTGTCCTTCGCATGTTTCAGTCTGTTTAATGAGACGTCACGAATAAGTTTTACTTCAGTCGAGGTAAGTATGAGTGAGCAACGTCAGGTTTATTTGATGGGGGAAGGTTCAGCTGAGCAAGAGCGCTTGGCAATACTTTCCGATATTTACGAACAAGGCAGCGTCAGATTCTTGCGTAGCCAATTACCGCCTGATGCCAAAACCGTGTTGGATATCGGTTGCGGTCATGGCCAGATGTCGTGCTGGCTAGGGAGGGAGTATCCTTCGATGCAGGTAATAGGAGGGGACTCTTCGGGTTCGCAATTGCATATCTGCAATCAACTTCTCGAGGCTGGCAATTTATCCAATGTCAGGTTCGAAAACTTGAATCTGATGGATACGTGGCAAGACAGGCAGCAAGTTGATGTTTTGTATGCTCGGTACGTACTTATGCATATTCCAGACTGGAATAGTGCATTCGCAAATATGTTGACCGTTTGCCGCGCGGGTGGGTCTATTTTGCTTGAAGAGCCCGGATTTCCGTTCGTCAGTTATCCAGCGCATGACTCTTTGAATAAGGCCAACGAGTGGGGGCAGGCGTTGACTAAGAAAATGGGGATGCGTTTTGACTGTATTGAGCCATTGTGGTCTTACGTTCATGGGTTGGACGGTGTCGCTGTAGATCACTGGGCATTCGACCAGCCTTTTTTCAGCGACGCCTATCGAAAAAGCCTGCTGTGGCGGTCCTTTATGGTGATCATGGATCCTCTTGTTGCAAGCGGTATGGCGGCCAGAAATGAGGTGGAGAAAGTACTATCAGACTTGAAAATGATAGCCGTAAATCCCTTTTATGTTGTGGGTGCTTTGCGGATGATTCAGTTGCATTTGGTGAAACTATAGCGGAGAGGGTCTCCAAGCAAATCGGGAACGGCCTTGTCTCTTATGCATTTTGGGTTGGGTTTTGGTTTCCAGTGTCGGTAATTGTTATAAAAAACTGTTATTTCTTACAGTGGAACAGACACTCGTATCGAATTTTAATTAATGCCGGCAAAGCGTCCTTCAATACGGGTTGCCATCAAGGTCTTGTATTCAAATAAACGAGCGTAAGGAGTTTTTATGTCTATCAAATCGAAAAGAATATTATTTTCGGCACTTCCTGCCGCTGTCCTGAAAGAAAAACAGGACGGTCTCCACTTCTCTGCCCCGGCGATAAAAATAGCTACAGAACACGAAGTCATAGTTTTTGCTATTTCCGACGCAGGAGAAGGGCTTGCCTTAGATGTTCAGGTATCTAAAGAGCAGATAGGGCATCCCATTAATATTCTTATCCCGGAATCCGACCTGCCTCGTGGGAGCCTGACGGTCGATTACGGAGTTCTGCAGAGTGAAAAATCAGTTTTCCGTTCGAAGGTTTCTCATTACAAGCCGAAATAATCGTCCGCCGCCCTTCGCTCCAGTTTTTTGACTTGGGGCGATGGTGGCATTTTGGTAGAGTCCTTTTCGCCGTCGGATTATCGGCTGAGCAAATCAGGAAGGGAGTCTGCTGTTGTGAGTGTTGGCAAAAAAATTCTGGGCATCACCGCGTTGCTGCTGATGGTGACGCTGTGGGCCGGTTACATCTTTGTGTTCAACGAAAACCGTGGCGGCCAGCTCGGCGGCGTGGGCGAAAGCACCGCCTGGTGCGGCACACCGCCGAATTCGGAAGCGGCGCTGCTGGGCAAGGATCAACTGACCCTGCGCATCACCAACAACCTGCGCGGCGAGTTCATGCTCAGCGGCGCGGTGGTGGTGTCCGAACGTACCTTCAACCGCTATGACCTGGGCCGAAACGAACTGCGTCTTCGCCTGGAACCGTTGCAATGGTCGTTTGGCGTCACGCCGATCTTCCTCGAACAGGTGAAAGTCCTGCCCCTGAGCCGCAACCTCGCCTCGACCGACAAGAGCGCCTTCGCCGAACTCGAATCGCGCCCGATCAGCGTTCAGGGCCGGGTCACCGAATTTCCCTTCGACACCTATCGCTACGGCTACAAACCGGTGCTGTATTACCTCAAGGGCAGCGAGCGCATCGACCTGCGCTTCAAGAACATCACCACGCTGATGGAGATGTCCAACACCTTCACGCCGATCCAGAAGTACAACCGCGCCGACTACATCAACGAGAAAAACTCGATGATCCGCGACGAGGACTACAAGGCCTACGGCCCCCACGAATGCGCGTTCAGCGTCGAGCGCAAAGGCTCGTTCAAGGTCGTGGTGCTGTTGATGCTGCTGGTGCTGTGCCTGCCGTTGCTGCTGGTGTTCTACCGCGATGAGCCGGGGATCGACTTCCTTGCCACGCTGGTGGGGATTGGCGTAGTGCGCACGGTGCTGGTGGGGCCGGTGCAGGATTTCCAGCTGTACAACATTGATTTTCTGTTCGGTGCGGCGATTTTGCTGGTGGGGACGGTGTCGCTGATCAAGGCGATGCGGGCCAACAGTCGGCGGGAGATGGCGTTGAGGAGTGGGGAGACTTCGAGCTGGTAGAAGAAAGCCTTGAGCGCCTGTGATGGTCCGGACCTTTCAAAGGTCCGGACCCGACGTTGCGCAATGTTGGGGTTTCTGATCGCAAACGGCGCGAATTTAGCTATACCTGTAACTCCCCCGACGCAATAAATTCGGCCTTCCGACAGGAGTTACAGCATGAAGCTAGCCGTAATGATGAGCACCCTGTGCATTGCCACGCTGGGCGTGGTGGGTTGCTCCAGCAAAACCGTCGCACCCGACGAGTACTCAGGCTTCCTCAAGGACTACAGCCAGCTGAGGGAGGCCAAATCCCCGTCGGGGGCCGAAGTGATGCGCTGGATCGACCCGAACGTCGACATCGGCAAATTCACCAGCTTCTACGTCGAACCGACCCAGCTCTATCCCAAACCGCAACCCACCGTGAAGATTCCGCAGCAGACCCTCAACGGCATCACCAGCTATTACGATCAGGCGCTCAAGCGTGAACTGGGTAAATCCCTGCCACTGGCCTCAGGCCCAGGGCCCGGTGTGATTGTGGTACGTGCGGCGATCACCGCCGTGAGCAGCAAGACCGAAGGCCTGCATGCTTATGAGGTGATTCCGGTGGCATTGGTGGCGGCAGCGGTCAGCACCGCTAGCGGCATTCGCGATCAGGAAACCACGTTGGCGACCGAAGCGGTGTTCCTCGATGGCGGCACCAACAAGGTGGCGGCGCAGGTGGTGCGCAAAGGCACCGGCAAACCGCTGGAAAACGATTCGCAGGTGATGAAGGCCGATGACGTGAAAAGCGTGATCGATGGCTGGGCGGCGGATCTGCATCAGTCCTACCTCAAGCTCAAGGCCAAGTAAGACCGGCACGCCGGGTCGCCACGGAGGGCGATCCGATGTGTGCACGGCGTCAGAAGTTTGCGCGGGCCAGGCGGTTGTAATGGCTGAGCAAGCCGTCGTAACGGCGGGTCACGGCGTAGTAGTCCTCGCTCAAACGCTCGGGCTTGGCGTGGTTCTGCCAGTCGGCTTGCAGGGTGTTCAATGCTTCGAGATAGTTTTGCCCCGGCTCGCCGATGCGCAGCCACAGGTCCCGTGCGGCATCGGTCTTGTTCTGGAATCCACCCGTACGTGGTGCGAGGTAGGGTTCGCGACGGTTCCACGCCTGTTGCAGCTTTGCGGTGGTGTCGGCCAGCAATTTCGGAGTGAGGGTGCGGTTTTTCATCGCTTCGTCGAGCGCGTCGACGGTCTCCCGCGCCTGAATCATGTACGCCAGCAAATCCCAATGAATGTCCCTGCCCAGACGCGCTTCGATCAGTTTGAGCTGTTCGGCACGTTGCGTGGTGTCGATGGGCAGCAAGCTTTGCCGCAGAGCTGTCGAGGCGCCGATGTACTCCTGTGAAACGCGCTCGATCGCAGCCAGCTCTGCAGGGGAGGGTTGTTGCGACCCGGAGCTGAAGCTCGCCTCTCGGTAAAACCGCGTGGGTGCAATGGTGGTCGTGACGTGAGTCAATGCCTGGACATACTCGTTGGCCTGTCGCGCCAGTTCAGGCTGCCAGGCCAACAGTTCGAGTTTTTCCGTGAGGCCCTGACCGCAGACATCGCGCTGAATGTCTCGCACATTGAACGCGTCGCTGTCGTCGAAATCATTGAGGCTCTTCAACCAGCGCTGGTCGCGGGGCAAGGGCGGTTGAGGGTTCTTGTAGCGGTCGTAGGCCGCTCGCCATTGCACGTCGATCCGGTTGACGCAGGCGATCACCGGGCTCAGGGCGTTGGCCTGGGCGGTGACCGGGCCATCGCGCTCGTCCAGCCAGAGATCGAGCTGCAGGAAAGGGCGGGTCGCGCCCGTCAGCCCCATGATCACCAGCGCGAAGAAGATACCGACGCAAAACATCACTCTCGTGGTCATGGGCGTGCCTCCTTGCCGTACCACTGCTCAACGGTGGCCGGTGCGCTGCATTCGGCGGTAGTGGCCGGCAAGCGGCTGCACAGGCGTTCGGTCCAGGGTTGCAGGCCCTGATTGCGATTGACCGTGCCCTGGCTGGCGACCACTTTGAAAACGCCGAGAACGACCGCCAGCACCACGATCCCGAGGATTGTCACGCCGACTTTCAGGGCCGGCCCGCTTTCTTCCCAGGAAACCCGGGGCCTGGATTGCCAGCGCCGCACCAGTCCGAAGGTCGCCAGGGTTGCGACGTATACCACGCCGGCAATCGGGCCGAAAAACCAGCCGAGCCCGGCCACCATCAGCGCGGCGGGCAGCAGGTCCCGCAGCACGCCGAACGGCGGCGAGTCTTTGAGAGATCCGGGGCAAAGGCTTGCACTGAGCCGGTCATCCAGCCGCCATACACGATGAGCAACGTTGTGCACCAACCAATTGAGCCCGGCCACGATCACGCCAAACACCACGGTCGAGATCATGACGATATTGATCAACCCGCTGAGGCGCACGCCCAACGGAATGTAATGGGTGAACGCGCCGATCAGGCAGGCCAGCACAACGCCCACATACGTCGGCCAGTCATTGAAGCTCAGTTCCCAGCTTTGCCAGAAAAACGCCGTGCCGCCGGGCATCTGCGCGCAGACCTTGGGGTGATTGGCGTACAGCTCCGAACTCAACTTGCGGCATTGCGCCCAGTCGTCCTCGCGCAGGCGTCGGGCCAGTGCGCGACGGGCGCTGAACGAGCCGGTGCCCAGCAGCAGGCGGGCGGCGCGGTGTTCGGGGGTGACGGCGGGCTCCGTGGCCAGTTGTTGCTGGTGAGCCAGGAAAAGCGGCGCATTCTGGCGAGCCAGCAGGCGTTGCCATTCGCCGTCAGGGCAGGGATTTCCCGTGCAGCCGTGCCAGCCTTGACCGGCGCGCACCCGTTCGAAAATCTCGGGAGACCAGACCGGGGCATCCAGCAGTAAATGGCTGAGCATCCGGTTGAACCATTCCTGATGTTGCTGAATCGCCAACCAGTTGTGATCCGCGCAATGCTCGTAAGCCTGGAGAAATCCGTCGACGTCTTCCCGTTCAAGGGAATCACTCATCGGTTGCGTAATGCGCGCGCGTTGTTGATCCAGCAACAGGTCGATCGATATCTCGTCCAACTCGAGGCGTTGCCAGGCGCTGAACCAGAAGAAGGTCGGGATGGCCCAGTCCACCAGCGTCTGCGAAGTGTCAGGGTGTTCAATGCAATGGTGCAGCACCGTGTCTTCGAAGAAATGCGCGCAACCCTGTTCGAGGGTGACGGCATGGCGATGGTTCAGCTCTTCAACGCTGAGTCCATCCAGCGAACGGGTCGCGAGTTGCAGGGCATCGACCTCGACCACGCTCAGGCCACTCAGATCCCAGGATTCTTCAATACCCTGTTCTTGCTCTTCGTCCTGATTCTGCTCGTGATACTGCTGCCATTCCTTGTACGCCAGCGCCTGCTCATAGGCATCGCGCAGCCGCTGGAAACCCTCGGGGTCGTCGTCGGGGCGGGTCTGCTTGAGCAGGACGGCATATTGGCGTTTGATCGTGCGCACATCGGCGTCAGCCGACAGGCCAAGGACGGTCCAGCAACTCATTGCGATGACAACTCCATAAAAAACTACGACGCGATCCAGTGGTGGCATTGTGATGTTGCGCACCCTACCTGTTTCGCGTCGAAAAGTCCCCGTGTCTCGCTCAGTCGTCACCGGCCTTACGGAAATGCTGACGTGCTCGATTCGGGGCTTCAGTGTTTTTTGGCTTGCTCGCGTATGCGTTCTTCCTGCTCGCGCAGTTCCGGGGTGAACTCGGCGCCGAAATCTTCCGCGCTGAACACTTGGCGAATCTCGATTTCCGATTCAGTGCCCGGCATGGGATTCGGGCAGCGCTTGACCCACTCGATGGCTTCCTCTTTGGACTTGACGTCCCAGATCCAGTAACCGGCGATCAGCTCTTTGGTCTCGGCAAACGGGCCGTCGATCACGCTACGTTTTTCGCCACTGAAACGTACGCGGGCGCCTTTGCTGCTGGGGTGTAAACCGTCGGCTGAAACCAGGATGCCGGCCTTGGCCAATTCTTCGTTGTAGTTGCCCATGTCGGTCAGCAACTGTTCGCTGGGCATCACGCCGGCTTCGGAATCGTGGCTGGCTTTGACAATGATCATGAAGCGCATGGTGGTTACTCCGTGAAGTGTGGGGAGATTCACTGCTTAGTCGAAGAGGCCAGGCTTGAATCGACAGATAGATCAAAACATCAGCTCTGTGATTCACCGCTCATGCCCCTCAAAAATAGCATCCGAGACATAACTTTCAAATGGTTATTGAAACGCTGCTTAATATATTCAGATGATATAAAAAACTGTCACTTATGACAGTTGGGTAAATGCGTTGTCGAATATAGGTTGAACTCTCAACAGGAGAGTTTCGGTGTGCTGAAAATTTCCTGATGTTTAATGTTGAAACATCTATGCATTGGAGAAAGTCATGAGCACGGACAGATCGAAAGATGATACTGCGCAAACCGGGAACGTACTGTTTTCTTTATTGGAGGAGGCTATCGCAGCCTCCCGGTACCAGACTGCCGATATCACAGTAGCTCCGACAACGGGAAAGGAAGGTTCCGGCGAACCAGAGCCGCTTCGGACCGGAGAGAAAATGCTTACGGCACAAACCGGCGGCATTTACCCATTTCGCGGACAAATGTATTTCACATGGCGATCCTTGGATGCAGGGGTTCGATTTGAAACGATTGAATATAAGATTGAGAAGGGAAATAACAGCGGAGGAAACAATGCCAATGTTGTAGCTTTTGTCACTGGCGGGTCTATCGCCAGTGCGAGAACAGACAAAGGTATTCAAGATGGGCAATGGCATATCTTGGCCACCAATCTCGATGTCAACTGGTCCAGCACGATCGCTCTCATAGCGAGTTTCGTATTTGATAAAAGCTGGGCTGGTGATCCCACGGCTAGTGCAGTCGATAGTATTAACCCCTGACTTGGTGACGGCTTGAGTGGATGGGGAGCCGCCGATACTGATCACAGCATGCCACTGTTGGTTCAGTATCGGCATAGGCTGCAGACGTCATTTCGTGGTTAACTTCGGCCTCGAGATTCTCACCCATAACATTCAGAAGGACTCCGTTCATGGCTCAAGTCACGCTCAAAGGCAACCCGGTTCAAGTCAACGGCCAACTGCCACAAGCCGGTTCCAAGGCGCCAGCCTTTTCCCTGGTAGCCGGCAATCTGTCCGACGTCACCCTGAAAGACTTCGCCGGCAAGCGCAAAGTGCTGAACATCTTCCCAAGCGTCGACACCCCGACCTGCGCCACCTCCGTGCGCAAGTTCAACGCTCAGGCCAACGACATCAGCAACACCGTGGTGCTGTGCATCTCGGCTGACCTGCCGTTCGCCCAGGCTCGTTTTTGCGGCGCCGAAGGCCTGGAAAACGTACAAAACCTGTCGACCCTGCGCGGCACCGAGTTCCTCGAGAACTACGGCGTGGCCATCGCTGACGGCCCGCTGAAAGGCCTGACCGCCCGTGCGGTGGTTGTACTGGACGAAAACGACAATGTCCTGCACAGCGAACTGGTCAAGGAAATTGCCGAAGAGCCTAACTACGAAGCGGCGCTGTCCGTTCTCAAGTAAGCGCTTTTACAATTGTTAACGGCCTGGCTCTGTCCAGGCCGTTTTCATTTGTGTATCAGTGTTTTGCCTCACACCTTGAAACGTAAGTGGAAGGTAAATTGCCGGTAAAGCTGCTTTGCTAAATCCCGGCCAGTGCTTATCGTTCAGCCTCCCGTAAAAGAAGCCCACGCGCCCAATGGTTAATCACTCCATGCAATCCTCCTCCCGTAACTCCCGTCGCTGGCTGCTGAGCCTGCTTGTCCTGCTGGTCATTGCCGGTCTGTGCTGGAAATTCTGGCCCGCCGGTTCGGCCCACAAGGAGGGCGGCGAGAAGGCGCAGGCCGGCCATACCGGCCGTTCGGGGATGATGCGTCCGGGCTGCGGAGGGGCGGCGGGGCCGATTCCGGTACGCGTGGCGCCGGCGGTCACCGGGGACTTCCCGCTGTACTACAAGGCCCTGGGCACGGTGACGGCGCTCAACACCATCAATGTGCGCAGCCGGGTCGGCGGCGAACTGGTGAAGATTTATTTCGAGGAAGGGCAAATGGTCAAGGCCGGCGACCTGCTGGCGGAGATCGACCCGCGTCCGTACCAGAACGCCTTGCTCCAGGCTGAAGGCACCTTGCTGCAGAATCAGGCGCAGTTGAAAAACGCTCAGGTCGATGTCGAGCGCTATCGCGGCCTGTACAAGGAAGACAGCATCGCCAAGCAGACGCTGGACACCGCCGAAGCCCTGGTCGGCCAGTATCTCGGCACCGTGAAAACCAATCAGGCGGCGGTCAACGACGCCAAGCTCAATCTCGAATTCACCAAGATCCGTGCACCGATTGCCGGTCGCGTCGGCCTGCGTCAGCTCGACGTCGGCAACCTCGTGGCGGCCAACGACACGACCTCCCTGGCGGTCATCACCCAGACCCAACCGATCAGCGTGGCTTTCACCCTGCCGGAAAACAGCCTGGAAACCGTGCTCGCCCGCTACCGCAGCGGCGCCAAACTGCCGGCGGAGGCCTGGGATCGTGGCGACACCAAACTGCAGGCCACCGGTGTGCTGCAAAGCCTCGACAACCAGATCGACGTGACCACCGGTACCCTGAAATTCAAGGCGCGCTACGAGAACCGCGATCAGTCGCTGTTCCCCAACCAGTTCGTCAACGTTCACCTGCTGGCTGACACCTTGAAAGGTGTGGTGCTGGCTCCATCGGCCGCCATTCAGTTCGGCACCAATGGCACCTTCGTTTACGCGCTGGACGGCGACAAGAAAGTCACCATCCGCCAGTTGAAGATCGGTGCCAGCGACGGCGAAAACACGGTAGTCACCGAAGGTCTTGCCGCCGGCGACCGGGTGGTGCTGGAAGGCACCGACCGTCTGAAGGAAGGCAGTGAAGTGGAAGTGGTCAACGACAGCAAGGACGTGCCGACCACCCCGACCGAACACCTGCAAGGCAAGTCCGCCGCCACCGCGCCTGACGCCACCGTCACCGACAAGGCCAAGAAGGGCGCATGAACATTTCGCGTCTGTTCATCCTCCGCCCGGTCGCCACCACGCTGAGCATGCTGGCCATCGTGCTGGCCGGTCTGATCGCCTATCGCCTGCTGCCGGTTTCGGCCTTGCCGCAGGTCGATTACCCGACCATCCGGGTCATGACTTTGTATCCGGGCGCCAGCCCGGACGTCATGACCAGTGCCGTCACCGCGCCGCTGGAGCGTCAGTTCGGGCAGATGCCGGGCCTCACGCAAATGGCCTCGACCAGTTCCGGCGGCGCGTCGGTGCTGACCTTGCGGTTCAGCCTCGACATCAACATGGACGTCGCCGAACAGCAGGTGCAGGCCGCGATCAACGCCGCGACCAACCTGTTGCCGACCGACTTGCCGGCGCCGCCGGTGTACAACAAGGTCAACCCGGCGGACACCCCGGTGCTGACTTTGGCCATCACCTCGAAAACCATGCTGCTGCCCAAGCTCAATGATCTGGTCGACACGCGGATGGCGCAGAAGATTGCCCAGATCAGCGGTGTCGGCATGGTCAGCATTGCCGGCGGTCAGCGTCAGGCGGTACGGATCAAGGTCAACCCTGAGGCCCTCGCGGCCAACGGCCTGAACCTGTCGGACGTGCGCACGCTGATCAGTGCGTCCAACGTCAACCAACCCAAGGGCAACTTCGACGGCCCGACCCGGGTGTCGATGCTCGACGCCAACGACCAACTGACATCGCCCAAGGATTACGCCAATCTGATTCTGGCCTACGCCAACGGCGCGCCGCTGCGGCTCAAGGATGTCGCGCAGATTGTCGACGGCGCCGAGAACGAGCGTCTGGCGGCGTGGGCCAACCAGAATCAGGCCGTTCTGCTGAACATCCAGCGTCAACCGGGGGCCAACGTGATCGAGGTGGTCGACCGGATCAAGGCGCTGCTGCCGAGCATCACCGATAACCTGCCGGCCGGTCTCGACGTGGTCGTGCTGACCGACCGCACCCAGACCATCCGCGCTTCCGTCACCGACGTGCAACACGAATTGCTGATCGCCATCGCGCTGGTGGTGATGGTGACGTTCCTGTTCCTGCGGCGTGCCAGTGCGACCATCATTCCGTCGGTGGCCGTGCCGCTGTCGCTGATCGGTACGTTCGGCGTGATGTACCTCGCCGGCTTCTCGGTCAACAACCTGACGCTGATGGCACTGACCATCGCCACCGGTTTCGTGGTCGACGATGCGATCGTGATGCTGGAGAACATCGCGCGTTTCATCGAGGAGGGCGACAGTCCGATGCAGGCCGCGCTCAAGGGCGCGAAGCAGATCGGTTTCACCCTGATTTCCCTGACCCTGTCGCTGATCGCGGTACTGATTCCGCTGCTGTTCATGGCCGACGTGGTGGGGCGTTTGTTCCGCGAATTCGCCATCACCCTGGCGGTGGCGATCCTGATTTCCCTGGTGGTCTCGCTGACCCTGACGCCGATGATGTGCGCGCGTCTGCTCAAGCGTGAGCCGCAAGCCCATGAGCAGGGCCGTTTCTACCGCGCCAGCGGTGCGTTCATCGACTGGATGATCGCCGCTTACGGGCGCAAGTTGCAGTGGGTGCTCAAGCACCAGCCGCTGACCCTGCTGGTGGCCATCGGCACGCTGGCCCTCACCGTGTTCCTTTATTTGGTGGTGCCCAAGGGCTTCTTCCCGGTGCAGGACACCGGGGTGATCCAGGGCATTTCCGAAGCACCGCAGTCGATTTCTTTCGCGGCGATGGGCGAGCGTCAGCAGGCGCTGGCCAAGGTGATTCTGGAAGATCCGGCGGTGGAAAGCCTGTCGTCCTACATCGGCGTCGACGGTGACAACGCCACGCTCAACAGCGGCCGGCTGCTGATCAACCTCAAACCCCATGGCCAGCGTGATCTGACCGCTACCGAAGTGATTGCCCGCCTGCAACCGCAGTTGGACAAGCTTGTCGGCATCCGCCTGTTCATGCAGCCGGTGCAGGATTTGACCATCGAAGACCGCGTCAGCCGTACCCAGTATCAGTTCAGCATGTCGTCGCCGGATTCCGAATTGCTCAGTCAGTGGAGCGGCCGTCTGGTCGAGGCTCTGGCCCAGCGGCCGGAACTGACCGACGTCGCCAGCGACTTGCAGGACAAGGGTTTGCAGGTGTTCCTGGTGATCGACCGCGACGCCGCTTCACGGCTGGGCGTGTCGGTCTCGAATATCACCGATGCGCTGTATGACGCGTTCGGCCAGCGGCAGATTTCGACCATCTACACCCAGGCCAGCCAGTACCGCGTGGTGCTGCAGGCTCAGGCCGGAGAGAAGATCGGCCCGCAGGCGCTGGATCAGATTCACGTCAAGACCACCGATGGCGGGCAGGTGCGGTTGTCGAGTCTGGCCCACGTCGAGGAACGGCAGGCGCAACTGGCGATCACCCACATCGGCCAGTTCCCGGCGGTGATGATGTCATTCAACCTCGCACCGGGCGTGGCGCTGGGGCATGCGGTGGACATCATCGAGCAGGTGCAAAAGGACATCGGCATGCCGATCGGCGTGCAGACCCAGTTCCAGGGCGCCGCCGAAGCGTTCCAGGCGTCGTTGTCGAGCACCTTGCTGCTGATTCTGGCGGCGGTAGTGACCATGTACATCGTGCTCGGCGTGCTCTACGAGAGCTACATTCACCCGATCACCATTCTGTCGACCTTGCCGTCGGCGGCGGTCGGGGCCTTGCTGGCATTGCTGCTCAGTGGCAATGATCTGGGGATGATCGCGATCATCGGCATCATCCTGCTGATCGGTATCGTGAAGAAGAACGCGATCATGATGATCGACTTCGCCCTCGACGCCGAACGGACCCAGGGCATGGCGCCTGAGCAGGCGATCTATCAGGCGGCGCTGTTACGCTTCCGGCCGATTCTGATGACGACGCTGGCGGCGCTGTTCGGCGCGGTGCCGTTGATGCTGGCCACCGGTTCCGGCGCTGAATTGCGTCAACCGCTGGGTCTGGTGATGGTCGGCGGGTTGCTGGTGAGTCAGGTGCTGACGCTGTTCACCACCCCGGTGATCTACCTGTACTTCGATCGTCTCGGCCGGCGCTGGGGCCGTGCTCCTTCGGCCGTGGAGCCGGTGGAACAGTCATGAACCTGTCCGGTCCTTTCATCAAACGCCCCGTGGCAACCATGCTGCTTTCATTAGCGATCATGCTGCTGGGCGGTGTGAGCTTCGGCCTGCTGCCGGTGTCGCCGCTGCCGCAAATGGACTTTCCGGTGATCGTGGTGCAGGCGAGCCTGCCCGGCGCCAGTCCGGAAGTCATGGCGTCTACCGTGGCCACGCCGCTGGAGCGCTCGTTCGGCGCCATCGCCGGCGTCAACACCATGAGCAGCCGCTCCAGCCAGGGCTCGACCCGGGTGATTCTGCAATTCGACCTCGACCGCGATATCAACGGCGCGGCGCGGGAAGTGCAGGCGGCGATCAATGCCTCGCGCAACCTGCTGCCGAGCGGGATGCGCAGTATGCCGACCTATAAGAAGGTCAACCCGTCGCAGGCTCCGATCATGGTGCTGTCGCTGACCTCGGACGTGCTGGAGAAAGGTCAACTTTACGACCTGGCCTCGACCATCCTGTCCCAGAGCCTGTCCCAGGTGCAGGGCGTCGGTGAAGTGCAGATCGGCGGCAGCTCTTTGCCGGCGGTGCGCATTGAGCTCGAACCCCAGGCGCTGAACCAGTACGGCGTGGCGCTCGACGATGTGCGCAAGACCATCGCCGAAGCCAATGTGCGCCGGCCCAAGGGCTCGGTCGAAGACGACCAGCGGCTGTGGCAGATCCAGGCCAACGACCAGTTGGAGAAAGCCAAGGATTACGAATCGCTGATCATCCACTACAACGGCGGGGCGGCCCTGCGTCTGAAGGACGTGGCCAAGGTCAGCGACGGCGTCGAAGACCGCTACAACAGCGGTTTCTTCAACGATGACGCGGCGGTGTTGCTGGTGATCAACCGCCAGGCCGGCGCCAACATCATCGAGACGGTCAACGAGATCAAGGCGCAGCTGCCGGCGTTGCAGGCGGTGCTGCCGGCCAGCGTCAAACTGAACCTGGCGATGGACCGTTCGCCGGTGATCAAGGCCACCCTGCACGAAGCGGAAATGACCCTGCTGATCGCCGTGGCGCTGGTGATTCTGGTGGTGTTCCTGTTTCTCGGTAACTTCCGCGCGTCCCTGATTCCGACGTTGGCGGTGCCGGTGTCGCTGGTCGGCACCTTTGCGGTGATGTACCTCTACGGATTCTCGCTGAACAACCTGTCGCTGATGGCGCTGATTCTCGCCACCGGGCTGGTGGTGGACGACGCCATCGTGGTGCTGGAGAACATTTCCCGGCACATCGACGAAGGTGTCAAACCGATGAAGGCCGCGTACCTCGGGGCCAAGGAAGTCGGGTTTACCTTGCTGTCGATGAACGTCTCGCTGGTGGCGGTGTTCCTGTCGATCCTGTTCATGGGCGGGATCATCGAAAGCCTGTTCCGCGAGTTTTCCATCACCCTGGCCGCGTCCATTGTGGTGTCGCTGGTGGTTTCTCTGACGCTGACCCCGATGCTCTGCGCCCGCTGGCTCAAACCCCATACGCCGGGCGAGGAAAACCGCCTGCAACGCTGGAGCCGCCGCACCAACGACTGGATGGTCGGCAAATACGCCACCAGCCTCGATTGGGTGTTGCGTCATCGGCGCCTGACCTTGCTGAGCCTGATCATCACCGTCGGGGTGAACGTTGCCCTGTACGTGGTCGTGCCGAAAACCTTCATGCCGCAGCAGGACACCGGCCAGTTGATCGGTTTCGTGCGCGGTGACGACGGTCTGTCGTTCAGCGTGATGCAGCCGAAAATGGAAGTCTTCCGCCGCGCCGTGCTCAAGGACGAAGCGGTCGAGAGTGTGGCCGGGTTCATTGGTGGCACCAACGGCACCAACAACGCCTTCATGCTGGTGCGCCTGAAACCGATCAAGGAGCGCAATATCTCGGCGCAGAAAGTCATCGAGCGCCTGCGCAAGGAAATGCCCAAGGTGGCCGGTGCGCAGTTGATGCTGATGGCCGACCAGGACCTGCAATTTGGCGGCGGCCGCGAGCAGACCACTTCGCAGTACAGCTACATTCTGCAAAGCGGTGATCTGGGTGAGCTGCGCGAGTGGTACCCGAAAGTGGTCACCGCGCTGCGGGCCTTGCCCGAGCTGACCGCCATCGATGCACGCGAAGGCGCGGGTGCGCAGCAGGTGACATTGATCGTCGACCGCGATCAGGCCAAACGCCTGGGCGTGGACATGGAAATGGTCACAGCGGTGCTTAACAACGCCTACAGCCAGCGGCAGATCTCAACGATCTACGACAGCCTCAACCAGTATCAGGTGGTGATGGAGGTCAATCCGAAATACGCCCAGGACCCGGTGACGCTCAAGCAGGTCCAGGTGATCACCGCCGACGGCGCGCGGATTCCGCTGTCGACTTTCGCTCATTATGAAAACAGCCTGGAAGACGACCGGGTCAGCCACGAAGGCCAGTTTGCTTCCGAGAGCATTTCCTTCGACATGGCCGAAGGCGTGACGGTGGAGCAGGGCAGTGCCGCCATCGAACGGGCGATTGCCAAGCTCGGTCTGCCGGAAGACGTGATCGTGAAAATGGCCGGCACCGCCGATGCCTTCGCCGCTACCCAGAAGAGCCAGCCGTTCATGATCCTCGGTGCGCTGCTGGCGGTGTATCTGGTGCTGGGCGTGCTGTATGAAAGCTACATTCACCCGCTGACGATTCTGTCGACGCTGCCTTCGGCCGGGGTCGGTGCCTTGCTGTCGATCTATGTGCTGGGCGGCGAGTTCAGCCTGATCTCGCTGCTCGGATTGTTCCTGCTGATCGGCGTGGTGAAGAAGAACGCGATCCTGATGATCGACCTGGCGCTGCAACTGGAGCGTCATCAGGGCATGGCGCCGCTGGAGTCGATCCGCAGCGCCTGTCTGCAACGCTTGCGGCCGATCCTGATGACCACGCTGGCGGCGATCCTCGGCGCCTTGCCGTTGCTGCTCAGCCGGGCCGAAGGCGCGGAAATGCGCCAGCCGCTGGGCCTGACCATCATCGGCGGGCTGATTTTCAGCCAGGTGCTGACCCTTTACACCACGCCTGTGGTTTACCTCTATCTCGACAAGTTGCGCCATCGTTTCAACAAATGGCGTGGCGTGCGCACCGATGCCGCTCTGGAAACTCCGCTATGACTGACCGTTCGCTTATCAATCTGGCCACTGTCCGCGGCTCGCGCCTGCTGAGCCTGTCTCTGTGCGTGGCGATGCTCAGTGCCTGCGCCGTCGGCCCGGACTACCAGCGCCCGCAGACCGCCGAAATCGCCCAGTACAAGGAAGCCGAAGGCTGGCGTCAGGCCAACCCGAGCGATTCCCTGGCGCGCGGCGCGTGGTGGGAGCTGTATGGCGACCGTCAGCTCAACCAGCTGATCGAGAAACTCAACAGCTCCAACCAGACCGTCGCCCAGTCCGAGGCACAGTACCGTCAGGCCCGGGCCTTGGTGCGCAGCGCGCGCGGCGCGTTTTATCCGAGTATTGATCTGAGTGCCGGCAAGACCCGCTCCAGCCAGGGCACCGGCAGCAGCAGTTCAAGCCTGAGCAGTTCCTCCAGCGGTATTCGTGACACTTACAGTGCGCAACTGGGCGTGAGCTGGGAAGCCGATGTTTGGGGCAAATTGCGCCGTGGCCTGGAAGCCAATGAGGCCAGCGCTCAGGCGAGCTATGCCGATCTGGCGGCGATGCGTTTGAGCCAGCAATCCGAGCTGGTGCAGAACTACCTGCAATTGCGGGTGATCGATCAGCAGAAACGCCTCCTCGAATCGACAGTGGCCGCTTACGAGCGCTCGCTGAAAATGACCATGAACCAGTACAACGCCGGGGTTTCCGGGCGGGACGCGGTGGCGCAGGCGCAGACCCAGCTGAAAACCACTCAGGGTGATCTGGTGGACCTGATCTGGCAACGGGCGCAGTTCGAAAACGCCATCGCGGTACTGACCGGCCAGCCCCCCGCCGAATTCAACATTGCCGAATCCCAGGACATTCCCAAGCTCCCGCAGATTCCGCTGAGCCTGCCGTCGCAATTGCTCGAACGCCGCCCGGACATCGCCTCGGCCGAGCGCTCGGTGATCGCCGCCAACGCCAACATCGGCGTGGCCAAGGCCGCGTATTACCCCGACTTCAGCCTGAGCATGAGCGGCGGCTACAGCAGCAGTACCTCGCAGAACCTGATCAGCCTGCCGAACCGCTTCTGGTCGGTAGGGCCGAAAATGACCCTGCCGCTGTTTGACGGCGGCATCCGTTCTGCCGAAGTCGACCGCACCGAAGCCGTGTACGACCAGACCGTGGCCAAATACCGCCAGACCGTGCTCGACGGTTTCCGCGAGGTGGAAAACTATCTGGTGCAGTTGAAGGTGTACGAAGACGAAGCGGTCGTGCGCCAGGAAGCCCTCGATGCAGCACGGGATTCGTTGCGCCTGACCGAAAACCAGTACAAGGCCGGGGTGATTGCTTATCTCGATGTGGTGACGGTGCAGGCGACGGCTTTGAGCAACGAGCGCAGTGTGTTGAACGTGTTGCAGAGCCGTTTGATCGCCAGCGTGCAGTTGATTGCGGCGCTGGGCGGTGGTTGGGATGGGCAGTTGGAAACCACTCAGAACCCTTGAGGTAGCCTGATCGTTCCCACGTCGAAGCGTCCGCGTGGGAATGCAGCCCGGGACGCTCCGCGTCCCTTCCACGGCAGGACGCAGAGCGTCCGTTGAGGCATTCCCACGCAGAGCGTGGGAACGATCTGTTCTGTGTCCTGGCCACCGGACTAGAACCTTGTCAGACGATCAAACAAGCGTTTCATCGGCTTGATGGCCATTTGATTACTTTGTCAGTGAATTCTTCTGCGCAATCAGTACAATCGGCGCCTTTGGCCCCGCTGAGAACGGACGCAGTACGGCGGGGTGGTCACGAGAATTCCCATGCTCATCGGTAGCTACTCCTTCACGCTGGTTTTCATTTCGCTGTGTGTGGCGATCCTCGCTTCCTACACCGCGCTCGATCTCACCGGGCGCATTGCCACTGCCAAGGGCCGCGCCGTGCATTTATGGACGGCAGGCGGGGCGTTTGCCATGGGCATCGGCGTCTGGTCGATGCACTTCATTGGCATGCTGGCGTTCAAGCTGCCGATCAGCCTCGGTTACGACATTTCGATCACCGCGCTCTCATTGCTGATCGCCGTGTTGTCCTGCGGTTTTGCCCTGTGGCTGGTCAGTCAGCCGAAACTGCCGGCCTGGCAACTGGCCTTTGGCGCGTTGATCATGGGCGCCGGCATCAGCGCCATGCATTACACCGGCATGGCCGCGATGCGCATGCAGCCGGGCATCGACTACGATCCGACACTGTTCGGCGCTTCGCTGCTGATTGCCGTAGGGGCGTCGGCGGCTGCGCTGTGGATTGCCTTTCGCCTGCGTCAGCACTCGCCTTACGTGCGGCTGTTCCGTGCCGGGGCGGCGATTGTCATGGGCGTGGCGATTGTCGGCATGCACTACACCGGCATGGCGGCGGCGCGGTTTCCCGACGGCAGTTTCTGCGGTGCGGCACTCAGCGGCCTGAACGGCAACGGCCTCGACAATCTGGTGCTGATCACCACGCTGGCGGTGCTGGCCATCGCGCTGCTGACCTCGATTCTCGACGCGCGCCTGGAAGCCCGCACGGCTGATCTGGCCCATTCATTGACCGTGGCCAACCGCGAACTCACCCAACTGGCGCTGCACGACACCCTGACCGGCCTGCCGAACCGCATGTTGCTGGACGACCGGATCAATCAGGCGATGAAAAAGGTCAACGAGCAGGGCGGCTGTTTTGCTTTGATGTTCATCGATCTGGACGGCTTCAAACCGGTCAACGACGCTTTCGGTCACCACATGGGCGACCAGTTGCTGCGCGAAGTGGCGGTGCGTCTGCGCGAAGACTTGCGCAGCCTCGACACACTGGCGCGGATCGGCGGCGACGAATTTGTCCTGCTGGTGCGCCTGACCGAACCCAACGATGCACTGGGTCTGGCGGCGCGTCAGGTCGGCTTGATCGCCCGGTCGTTCCGGGTCGCCGAGCATGAGTTGCAGATTTCCGCCAGCGTCGGCATTGCCCTGTACCCCGGCAACGGGGAGAGCGCCCAGGAACTGCTGATGAACGCTGACGCCGCGATGTACCACGCCAAGGGCGGCGGCAAGAACGGCTACAGCTTCTTCGACGTTTCGATGAACAGCAACGCGCGCAAGCAACTGCAATTGCTGCAGGACTTGCGGGCGGCGCTGGAGCATGGCGAGTTCAGCCTGCATTACCAACCCAAATTCCATGCGGCCGACGGTCGTCCGGTCGGTGCCGAAGCCTTGTTGCGCTGGGAGCACCCGACCCAGGGCATGCTGATGCCGGACAAGTTCATCGATCTGGCGGAGAAGACCGGCCTGATCATTCCGATTGGCGAGTGGGTGCTCAATGAGGCCTGCCGGCAGATGCGCGAGTGGTACGTACTGGGCTACACCGACTGGCGAATTGCGGTGAACCTGTCGGCGTTGCAGTTCTGCCATGCAGGGCTGGTAAGCAGCGTGGCCNTTGGCCACCCACCATTTACCGGCCAACAGCCTGACCCTGGAAATCACCGAAACCACCGCCATGAGTGACGCCGATGCGAGCATGACGGTGTTGCAGGAACTGTCCGACATGGGCGTCGACCTGTCCATCGACGACTTCGGCACTGGCTACTCGAGTCTGATGTACCTCAAGCGTCTGCCGGCCAACGAGTTGAAAATCGATCGCGGTTTCGTCCGCGATCTGGAACACGACAGCGATGACGCGGCCATCGTCTCGGCGATCGTCGCCCTCGGTCAGGCGCTGGGGCTGCGCATCGTGGCTGAAGGCGTGGAAACCGATTCGCAGCAGGATTTCCTGACGCAACTGGGCTGCGATTCACTGCAAGGTTATCTGCTCGGTCATCCGATGCCGGCGGATCGCTTCCTGCAGGACATCGTGCGCGGCAAACCATTGGCGGTGAGCTGAGCCGCTAATCGCAGGTCATGCAAAACCCTGCAATGACGGTTATTCTTGCCCCGACTGTTACGTGTGCATCGGGGGAAAGGCCAGCATGGATAAAGTCATTGTGATCACCGGCGGTGGTCGTGGAATCGGCGCCGCCGCCGCGCTGTTGGCTGCTGAGCAAGGCTATCGGATCTGCATCAATTACCAGACCGACGAACAGGCCGCTCACCACGTGCTCGAACAGGTCCGCGAACGCGGCGCCACGGCCATCGCCGTGCGCGCCGACGTCAGTATCGAAGACGAAGTGATCGCGCTGTTCAACCGGGTGGACAGCGAACTGGGCCGCGTCACCGCCCTGGTGAACAACGCCGGCACCGTCGGGCACAAGTCGCGAGTCGACGAGATGTCCGAATTCCGCATCCTCAAAATCATGAAAACCAACGTGCTGGCGCCGATCCTCTGCGCCAAGCACGCGATCCTGCGCATGTCGCCCAAACACGGCGGGCAGGGTGGCAGCATCGTCAACGTCTCCTCGGTCGCCGCGCGGCTGGGCTCGCCGAATGAGTATGTCGATTACGCGGCGTCCAAAGGCGCGCTCGACACGTTCACCATCGGGCTGTCCAAGGAAGTGGCAGGCGAGGGGATTCGGGTCAACGCGGTGCGTCCGGGTTACATCTATACCGACTTCCACGCCTTGAGCGGCGACCCGGATCGGGTCAGCAAGCTGGAGTCGGCCATTCCGATGGCCCGGGGCGGACGGCCGGATGAGGTGGCGGAGGCGATTGTCTGGTTGCTGTCGGACAAGGCTTCGTATGCCACCGGGACTTTTGTCGATCTCGGCGGCGGGCGCTAAGCCTCCAATGATCGTTCCCACGCAGAGCGTGGGAACGATCATCGTGGTTGCATGGGAACGTCAGAACGACCGCACAATCCGCCCCAGCGTCTCCATCGCCTTCTCCGCATCCTCGGTCCACGGGCTGCCGTAGTTCAATCGAATGCAATTCCTGAAGCGCTGGGTCGGCGAAAAGATCGGCCCCGGCGCGATGCTGATCCCCTGCGCCAACGCCATCTGAAACAACTTCAACGAATCCATCTGCGGTGGCAGTTCCAGCCACAGAAAATAACCGCCGGCGGGTTGGCTCACGCGTGTCTGTGCCGGGAAGTAGCGGGCGATAGCCGCGAGCATGGCGCTTTGCTGTTCTTCCAGGGCGTAGCGCAGTTTGCGCAGGTGACGGTCGTAGCCGCCGTGTTGCAGGTAGTCGGCGATGGCGGCTTGCGCGGGCATCGAGGCGCACAGCGAGGTCATCAGTTTCAGTCGTTCGATCTTTTGCGCGTAGCGGCCGGCGGCGACCCAGCCGATGCGGTAGCCGGGAGCCAGGCTCTTGGCGAAGGAGCCGCAGTGCATCACCAGCCCTTCGGTGTCGAAGGCCTTGGCCGGTTTCGGCGCCTGCTGGCCGTAATAGAGTTCGGCGTAGACGTCGTCTTCGATCAATGGCACTTGATGCTGTTTCAGCAGTTCCACCAGTTCCTGTTTCTTGGCCTCGGGCATGGTCGCGCCCATCGGGTTCTGGAAACTGGTCATGCACCAGCAGGCCTTGATCGGGTGTCGTTCCAGTGTCTGGGCGAGCACGCCGAGGTCGATGCCGTCGCGCGGGTGCACGGGGATTTCCACGGCTTTGAGCTTCAGCCGTTCCAGTACTTGCAGGCTGGCGTAAAACGCCGGGGCTTCGATGGCCACCAGATCACCGGGCTCGGTCACGGCTTGCAGGCACAGGTTCAGCGCTTCGAGTGCGCCGTTGGTGATCAGCAGTTCTTCCATCGGCAGCATCAGGCCGCCGACCATGTAGCGCAGGGCGATCTGCCGCCGCAGTTGCGGGTTGCCCGGCGACATGTCGGTGACCACCATGCGCGGGTCCATCTCCCGGGCGGCGCTGGCCAGTGAGCGGGACAGGCGTTGCAGCGGGAACAGGGTCGGGCTGGGGAACGCCGAGCCGAACGGCACGGTGCTCGGGTCTTTGATCGATTCCAGTACCGAGAACACCAGTTCGCTGACGTCGACCTTGGTGGACTCGTTGACCTGACTGCTGATCACCGGCTCCGAGAACGGGCTCGGGGCGTGGGTATTGACGAAGTAGCCGGAGCGCGGGCGGGCGCGGATCAGGCCGCGACGTTCCAGCAGGTAATAGGCCTGGAACACCGTGGACGGGCTGACCCCGTAGGTCTGGCTCGCGTAGCGCACCGACGGCACCCGCTGACCGGGGCCGAGGACGCCGGAGCGGATCAGTTCAGCGATGTCGTCGGCGAATTTTTCGTAGCGTTTCATCTAGATCCTGCGTTCGGGGCGTTCTGGAAAATCGGCGCTGGTTTTTTCGCCAGCAGGCTGGCTCCCACAGGTACACATGATCATTGTGGGAGCGAGCCTGCTCGCGAATGGCTGCGCCGCAGTCTAAGGGATCAGCGATTCATCGGCGCAACAAACCGGCTCTTCGCCACGCTATAAATCCCCGGCTCATCACTGTCGGCAATCTTGAAGCTCAAGGTCTGTGAGCTGCTGGCCGGGCGCTCGGAGGTCATCGCCACCGACACCGGCACATCGACGATCTCGCCCGGCGCCAGGCTCAGTTCGGTCTTGCCTTGCAGCTGGAAGCCTTCACCGTCCACCAGCGTCAGGTTGTAATCCTGGCGCTGCTGGGTCTTGTTGATGACCTTGAGGGTGTAGATGTTTTCGATCTGGCCCTGGCCGTTTTCACGGAACAGGCCGCGATCCTTGGTCACGTCCAGCGACACCATCGGCCGTTCGACCAACGCCAGGGCGAGGGCGCCGATCATCACCACCAGCACCGCGACGTAGCCGATCAGCCTTGGACGCAGCAGATGGGTCTTGCCACCCTGCAATTCACGCTCGGAGGTGTAGCGAATCAGGCCACGGGCGTAATTCATCTTGTCCATGATCGAATCGCAGGCGTCGATGCACGCCGCGCAGCCGATGCATTCCATTTGCAGACCGTCGCGGATGTCGATGCCGGTCGGGCAGACCTGCACGCACAACTGGCAGTCGATGCAATCACCGAGGCCGGCCTCGGCCGGTTTGATCTCGCGTTTGCGCGGGCCCCGGTTTTCGCCACGGGCGGCGTCGTAGGAAATCGTCAGGGTGTCCTTGTCGAACATCACGCTCTGGAATCGCGCATACGGGCACATGTGCATGCACACCGCTTCACGCAGCCAGCCGGCATTGATGTAGGTGGCGGCGGTGAAGAACAGCACCCAGAACAGACTGACGCCGCCGATCTGCAGGGTCAGCAGTTCTTCGGCCAGCGGCCGGATCGGGGTGAAGTAGCCGACGAAGGTCAGGCCGGTCAGCACGCTGATTGCCAGCCACAGCGTGTGCTTGGCCGCACGCCGCGCCAGTTTGTTCAGGCTCCAGGGCGCTGCTTGCAGCTTGATGCGCTGGTTGCGCTCACCTTCGGTGATCTTCTCGCACCACATGAAGATCCACGTCCACGAACTCTGCGGACAGGTGTAGCCACACCAGACCCGGCCGGCGAACACGGTAATCGCGAACAGGCCAAACGCGGCGATGATCAGCAGCGCCGAGAGCAGAATGAAATCCTGCGGCCAGAAGGTCGCGCCAAAGATGTGGAACTTGCTTTCGGAAAGGTCCCAGAGCACCGCCTGACGTCCGCCCCAGTTCAGCCATACCGTGCCGAAGAACAGCAGAAACAGAAACCCCGCGCCGCTCATGCGCAAGGTGCGGAACAGGCCGGTGAAGCTGCGGGTGAAGATCTGGTTGTCGCTGGTGGCGTGTTTCGCCTTCATTGGGCGCGCCGGTACTTTTTTGATCCGGGGAGATGCTTCTACGGTTCGGACGGGGATTCGTTCGCTCATGGTCGTTCGCTCATCAGCCTCCATCAGGCCAGGGAACTATGAGCGCCGATCTGTTTGCATAACAGACTCAGGTATTTCAATAAAAAGCATATCAGATGGGCTGTTCTGCCACGCCTGCGACAACTTGAAGCAGCCCGCAGGCCAAAGCGCAGAGGCCTATCCCAGAGCTCTGCGCCGGTTGTTGATCGAGGTCAGTCAAATCACCGAATCACTGTCGTCGGCCTTCAGGTGTTTGCGCCCATCCCGGGCGCCTGCGACGGTCAATGCGTCCGCTTCGGCTTCAGTGACGTAGATGCGCCGTCCTTCCAACTCGACGAACGACATGGCTTTTTCGCTATCTGTCTTTACTTCCAGCGTGTCGCAGATCCGAATCTCTTCACCATTTTCCACGGTGAAAAAACAGACTTTCGATTCCGGATTGCTTTCATCGATACGAAGGGGCATGGGGCTGTCCTTTTTTCACAGGGGATCTCAACAGTTAGGGTGCGCGGTTTAGCAGATCGTTCTACGCAACCGATTAATGGTCGGCGCTGTCCATCCTTTATCAACTCATAACAAGGACTGGACGATGAACGCCTGGTGGCATGAAGTGTGGGAAACACTGCAAGCGGAATTCGCCGACATCGGCGATGCATCGCAGCTGACCCGGATCACCGTGCGCCTGTTGATGGCGGCCATCTTGGGCGGGATTCTCGGGTTTGAGCGCGAGCACAAGGGCAAGGCTGCCGGGGTGCGAACGCACATGCTGGTGGCTCTGGGCGCGGCGCTGTTTGTACTGGTGCCGCAATTGTCCGGGTCCCAGGCCGATGCCATGAGCCGGGTGGTGCAAGGGGTGATTGCCGGGATCGGCTTTCTCGGCGCCGGCACCATCCTCAAGAACCATGAAGGCGACGAAGGCCACGTCAAGGGCCTGACCACCGCCGCCGGTTTGTGGATGACCGCCGCCATCGGCGTCGCGGCCGGTCTGGGCCGTGAGGCGACGGCGGTGCTCAGTACGTTGCTCGCGTTGGGAATATTCAGTGTCATGCCGCGGATCGTCAGGGTCTTCGAAAAGGATCACATCGAGAAGGATCGCATCGAGAAAGACCACAACGACCTACGCTGATCAGACGATTACCGGCGGCATGGTCGTCGGCGGTTCTTCCTTGGGCGGTGGCGTGGTGCCAGGCGGCTCCTGTTCAGGGATCGGTTGCGGTTCGGTTTCGGGCAGGGTCGGTTTGTCGATGTTCGGATCGGGTGTTTCAGCGGGAATCGGAATAGTCATCGGGTGAACCTCCGTGTGGCACTTGGCGTGGGACGTGCTTAAGTGGATTGACCACTTCACTGCGAAATCGATCCGATTTTGTAGCGCGGCAAATCCCTGTGAACTTTTCCCGGCGACGGCCGCTCGGAACCTGAGAGAGTTCATCCGGGCCCAGGCCCGACCGTGACCGCCAAACAGGCAAACGAGCGTCCTTGGGGCGTTAAGGAGAGATGCTCAATGACTGCTGAAAAACCTTCCGAACAGAGCTACAACCCGCACATGCCGCTGTCGCAGGCCTTGCTGTTGCCGCGCATCGTCATTGAAAACACCATGCCGACCCTCGACGGCGGGCAGTTTGCCGTCAAGGCAATCGCTGGTCGGGAGATCGTGGTCACCAGCAAGGTGTTCGCCGACGGTCACGACAAACTGGCGGTGCGCATCCGCTGGCGCGAAGAGGGTGACGAGACCTGGCAGACCGAAGTCATGAGCGATCAGGGCAACAATGGCTGGCGCGGTGTGTTTCAGCCGCAGCGCATGGGCCGTTATCTGTTCCTGATCGAGGCGTGGATCGACCAGTTCGCCAGTTTTCAGTACGAACTGGAGAAAAAACACACCGCCGCCGTCCCGGTCAGCCTCGAGCTGCAAGAGGGACGCACCATGGTGCAGCAGGCCGCCGAGCGCAGCGAAGGTCAGCTCAGCGAACAACTGGCCGGCTTGCACCACGAATTGTCCGGCCTGCTCGAAACCGAGCAGGTCGCGTTGTTTCTGCACTCGCGAAGTGCGCACCTGATGGCCGAGGCCGATCACCGCGCCTACTTGAGCCTCAGCCCGGAATTCCCGGTGGACGTCGAGCGCGAATTGGCGGAATTCGCCAGTTGGTACGAACTGTTTCCCCGCTCGATCACCGACGATCCCACCCGCCACGGCACCTTCAATGACGTGCACTCGCGCCTGCCGATGATTCAGGACATGGGCTTCGACGTGTTGTATTTCACGCCGATCCACCCGATTGGTCGCAGCCATCGCAAGGGGCGCAACAATTCCCTGACCGCCGGCCCGGACGATCCCGGCAGTCCGTATGCGATCGGCAGCGAGGAGGGCGGCCACGAAGCGATTCACTCGCAACTCGGCACCCGTGAGGACTTCCGTCGGCTGGTGGCCGCTGCCGCTGACCATGGTCTGGAAATCGCCCTCGATTTCGCCATTCAGTGTTCCCAGGATCACCCGTGGCTCAAGCAGCATCCGGGCTGGTTCAACTGGCGGCCGGACGGCACGATCAAATACGCGGAGAACCCGCCGAAGAAATACCAGGACATCGTCAACGTCGACTTCTATGCACCGGAAGCGATTCCGAGTCTGTGGGTCGAGCTGCGCGACATCGTCGTCGGTTGGGTGCAGGAGGGCGTGAAGATCTTTCGCGTCGACAACCCGCACACCAAACCGTTGCCGTTCTGGCAATGGCTGATCGCCGATGTCCGCACGCTGTACCCGGAAGTGATCTTCCTCGCCGAGGCTTTCACCACCCCGGCGATGATGGCGCGGCTGGGCAAGGTCGGTTACACCCAGAGCTACACCTATTTCACCTGGCGCAACACCAAGACCGAACTGGCGACCTATTTCAGCGAGCTGAATGAGTCGCCGTGGCGCGAGTGCTACCGGCCCAACTTCTTCGTCAACACCCCGGACATCAATCCGGCGTTCCTGCATGAGTCGGGACGTCCCGGATTTCTCATCCGCGCGGCGCTGGCGACCATGGGCTCGGGCCTGTGGGGCATGTATTCGGGATTCGAGCTGTGCGAATCGGCGCCGGTGCCGGGCAAGGAGGAATACCTCGATTCCGAGAAGTACGAGATCCGCGTCCGCGACTTCAACCAGCCCGGCAACATCATTGCCGAGATCGCCCAGCTCAACCGCATCCGTCGCCAGAATCCCGCGCTGCACAGTCACCTGGGCCTGAAGATCTACAACGCCTGGAACGACAACATTCTGTATTTCGGCAAACGCAGTGCGGACGGCAGCAACTTCATTCTGGTGGCCGTCAGCCTCGATCCACATAACGTGCAGGAGGCGAATTTCGAGCTGCCGCTGTGGGAAATGGGCCTGCCGGACGATGCCACCACCCATGGCGAAGACCTGATGAACGGCCATCGCTGGGACTGGCACGGCAAGTACCAATTCATGCGGATCGACCCGGCGTATCAGCCGTTCGGAATTTGGCGCATCACTGCCTGAACACAGATCCCCTGTGGGAGCGAGCCTGCTCGCGAATGCGGGCCAACATTCAATACATAGGTTGCCTGCCANNCCCACAGGGTGCTCATCGTTTTGCGAGCCAAGTGATCGGCTCACCGTGTTTATAGAATTGAACAGGAGTTTCAAATGGCGAAGAAACCCAAGGCTGCCACCTTCATCAAAGACCCGCTCTGGTACAAGGACGCGGTCATCTATCAGGTTCACGTCAAATCCTTTTTCGACTCGAATAACGACGGGATCGGCGACTTTCCCGGCCTGATCGCCAAACTCGATTACATCGCGGATCTTGGCGTCAACACCATCTGGCTGTTGCCGTTCTACCCTTCGCCACGCCGCGACGACGGTTACGACATCGCCGAATACCGGGGCGTCCACAGCGATTACGGGACGATGGCCGACGCCAAACGGTTTATTGCCGAAGCACACAAGCGTGGCCTGCGGGTGATCACCGAGCTGGTTATCAACCACACCTCCGATCAGCACCCGTGGTTCCAGCGAGCGCGCAAGGCCAAGCCAGGCTCGGCGGCGCGGGACTTCTACGTGTGGTCGGATGACGACCAGAAATACGACGGCACCCGGATCATTTTTCTCGACACCGAAAAGTCCAACTGGACCTGGGACCCGGTGGCGGGCCAATACTTCTGGCACCGCTTCTATTCACACCAGCCGGACCTTAATTTCGATAACCCGCAAGTCATGAAAGCCGTGCTGTCGGTCATGCGCTACTGGCTGGACATGGGCATCGACGGCCTGCGCCTGGATGCGATTCCGTACCTGATCGAGCGCGATGGCACCAACAACGAAAACCTCCCGGAAACCCACGACGTCCTCAAGCAGATCCGCGCCGAGATCGACGCCAACTACCCGGATCGCATGCTGCTGGCCGAGGCCAACCAATGGCCGGAGGACACCCAGCTGTACTTCGGTGACACCGACGCCGAGGGCGTGAATGGCGATGAATGCCACATGGCGTTCCACTTCCCGCTGATGCCGCGCATGTACATGGCCCTGGCCCAGGAAGATCGCTTTCCGATCACCGACATCCTGCGCCAGACCCCGGAGATCCCGGCCAACTGCCAATGGGCGATCTTCCTGCGCAACCACGATGAACTGACGCTGGAGATGGTCACCGACAAGGAACGCGACTACCTGTGGAATTACTACGCGGCCGACCGTCGCGCACGGATCAACCTCGGCATCCGCCGGCGTCTGGCGCCGTTGATGGAACGTGACCGCCGCCGCATCGAACTCCTCAACAGCCTGCTGCTGTCGATGCCCGGCACGCCGACCCTGTATTACGGCGATGAAATCGGCATGGGCGACAACATCTACCTCGGCGACCGCGACGGCGTGCGTGCGCCGATGCAATGGTCGATCGACCGCAACGGCGGCTTCTCTCGCGCCGACCCGGCCAGTCTGGTACTGCCGCCGATCATGGACCCGCAATACGGCTATCAGTCGGTTAACGTCGAAACCCAGGCCGGCGATCCGCATTCGCTGCTGAACTGGACCCGACGCCTGCTGACCGTGCGCAAGCAATCCAAGGCGTTCGGTCGTGGCACCTTGAAGATGTTGTCGCCGGCCAACCGTCGCGTTCTGGCCTACACCCGCGAATACACCGGGCCGGACGGCAAGCACGAAATCATTCTGTGCGTAGCCAACGTGTCACGCAGTGCACAAGCGGTGGAACTCGACCTGTCGGCTTACGTCGGCATGGTGCCGGTGGAAATGCTCGGTGGTAACGCGTTCCCGCCCATCGGCCAGTTGAGTTTCCTGCTGACCCTGCCGCCTTACGGGTTCTACTGGTTCGGCCTGGCGGCGGAAAACCAGATGCCGAGCTGGCACGTGGAACCTGCGCAGAGCCTGCCGGACTTCACCACGCTGGTGCTGAAAAAGCGCATGGAGGAACTGCTCGAAGCACCGTCCCGGGCCACCCTCGAACAGGCGATCCTGCCGAACTGGCTGCAGAACCGTCGCTGGTTCGCCGGCAAGGACGCTGCCATCGAACAGGTGAAACTGGCCTACGGCGTGCGCTTCGGCGATGCGCAGCATCCGGTGTTGTTCAGCGAAATCGAAGTGCAGAGCGGCGGGCAGACCAGCCGTTATCAATTGCCGTTCGGCTTCATTGCCGAAGATCAGGTCGGGCCGGCATTGCCGCAACAACTGGCCCTGGCCCGAGTGCGCCGGGTTCGCCAGGTCGGCTTGATTACTGATGCCTTCAGCCTTGAAGCATTTGTTCGCGCGGTGCTGCAAGGTATGCAGGGCGGTACGGTGCTGGAGTCCAGTGATGGCGAGATCCGTTTCGAGGCGACGCCGCAACTGGAAAAACTCGGCCTCGGCGCGGAATCCGAAGTGCGCTATCTGTCCGCCGAGCAATCCAACAGCTCGGTGGTGATCGGCAACAGTCTGGTGCTCAAGCTGATCCGCAAAGTCGCTTCCGGCGTACACCCGGAACTGGAGATGAGCGCTTACCTGACCGCGGCCGGATTTGCCAATATCTCACCGCTGCTCGGCTCGGTGATTCGTCGGGACGGGAAGGGCGAAGACAATCTGTTGATGATTGCACAGGGCTACCTGAGCAATCAGGGCGACGCCTGGGAATGGACGCAGAACAACCTCGAACGTGCACTGCGCGACGAACTGGCCGACGCCGTGTCCGAGCAGGCGCAGCACTACAACGCCTTGGGTGAGCTGAAGGATTTCGCCGGGATGCTCGGCCAGCGTCTGGGGGAAATGCATCAGGTATTGGCAGCGCCGAGCGACAACAAGGACTTCGCGCCGCAAGTCAGTTCGGCCAAGGATGCCCAGGCGACCGGCAAGGATGTCGCGGCGCAGGTCGAGCATGCCCTGAAGCTCCTGAAGCAACATCAGGGCGAACTTGACGCGGCGGATCAGAAGCTGGTCGCTCGTTTGCTCGACAACAAGAAAACCATCCTTGCCCACGTGCAGGAACTGGCCAAGCAATCCGCCGGCGGTCTGCGGATTCGTGTGCACGGCGACCTGCATTTGGGACAAGTGCTGGTAATCAAGGGCGATGCCTACCTGATCGACTTCGAAGGTGAACCGGCGCGGCCACTGGCCGAACGCCGAGGCAAGCACAGTCCGTACAAGGACGTCAGCGGGGTGCTGCGCTCCTTCGACTATGCCGCGGCCATGGCGCTGAATGTGCACAACGTCGACAACAGCCCCGAGGCCGAAGCCGCGCGTCGGCGGGTCACGGAGCGTTATCTGCGTGAAGCCCGGGAAGCATTTCTCCAGGCATATCGCCAAGCGGCAGCTAGTCTTGATCATGCCTGGCAAGATCCTGAAGGTGCCGACGCCGCACTGGCGTTGTTCGGTCTGGAGAAAGCGGCCTACGAAGTGGCCTATGAAGCCGAAAATCGCCCCACCTGGCTGCCCGTGCCGCTGCACGGTCTGTATGGGTTATTGACGGGGCTCAAACCCTTTTCCGATCTTGGTGGAGAGTAGTCATGAGTTTCTCGAACAGGGAACAGGGTCACGCTAAAGAAAGATTGCTGCCCACTGCAAAAGACATTGATGCCTTGGTGCGCGCAGAACACCACGACCCGTTTTCCATTCTTGGCCCCCACGGCGATGGCGCCGGCGGGCAGTTTATCCGGGCGTATCTGCCCGGCGCGTTGAGTGTTGCTGTTGTCGATAAAAACAGTGGCGAAGAACTCGGTCCGCTGGAGGCTACCGAAACGCCGGGGCTGTTTGTCGGGCATTTCGAGGGCGCACGGCCGTACCTGTTGCGCACCCGCTGGGCCGGTGGCGAGCAGGTCGCGGAAGATCCCTACAGCTTTGGCCAATTGCTCGGTGAAATGGACTTGTATCTGTTCGCCGAGGGCAATCACCGCGACCTCAGCAGCTGCCTCGGCGCGCAGCTGAAAACCGTCGATGGCGTCGACGGTGTGCGCTTTGCCGTGTGGGCACCGAATGCCCGTCGGGTGTCGGTGGTCGGTGACTTCAACGTTTGGGACGGCCGGCGACATCCGATGCGCCTGCGACATCCGTCTGGCGTGTGGGAATTGTTCATTCCGCGCCTGCAGGCGGGCGAACTGTACAAGTACGAAATCCTCGGCGCCCACGGCATCCTGCCGCTGAAGGCCGACCCGATGGCACTGGCCACCAGCCTGCCGCCGGACACTGCGTCAAAAGTCGCCGCACCGTTGCAGATCGACTGGCAGGATCAGGACTGGATGAACGGCCGCCACGAGCGTCAGCAGCACAGCGCGCCGCTGTCGATCTATGAATTGCACGCGGGATCCTGGCAGTGTGAACTCGATGATCTAGGCGAAGTGGCGCGCCAATACACCTGGCCAGAACTGGCCGAACGACTGATTCCTTACGTGAAGGAACTGGGTTTCACCCACATCGAATTGATGCCGATCATGGAGCACCCGTTCGGCGGTTCGTGGGGCTATCAGTTGCTGTCGCAGTTCGCTCCCAGTGCGCGATACGGCACGCCCGAGCAGTTCGGCGATTTCGTCAATGCCTGCCATCAGGCCGGCATCGGTGTGATTCTCGACTGGGTGCCGGCGCATTTCCCGACCGATACCCACGGTCTGGCGCAGTTCGATGGCACGGCGTTGTATGAGTACGGCAATCCGCAAGAAGGTTTTCATCAGGACTGGGACACGCTGATCTACAACCTGGGCCGCACCGAAGTGCACGGCTACATGCTGGCGTCGGCGTTGCACTGGCTCAAGCATTTCCATATCGACGGGCTGCGGGTCGATGCGGTGGCGTCGATGCTCTATCGCGATTATTCGCGCAAGGCCGGCGAGTGGGTGCCGAACCGTCATGGCGGTCGCGAGAACCTGGAAGCCATCGATTTCCTGCGGCACTTGAACGACGTGGTGGCACTGGAAGCGCCGGGCGCGCTGGTGATCGCCGAAGAGTCCACGGCGTGGCCGGGCGTCAGCCAGAGCACCCAGCAGGGCGGGCTCGGTTTCGCTTACAAATGGAACATGGGCTGGATGCACGATTCGCTGCATTACATTCAGCAGGATCCGGTTTACCGCGCCCATCATCACAACGAACTGAGTTTTGGCCTGGTCTACGCCTGGTCCGAGCGCTTCATCCTGCCGATTTCCCACGATGAAGTGGTGCACGGCAAGCATTCGCTGATCGACAAGATGCCCGGCGACCGCTGGCAGAAATTCGCCAACCTGCGCGCCTACCTGAGCTTCATGTGGACCCATCCGGGCAAGAAGTTGCTGTTCATGGGCTGCGAGTTCGGTCAGTGGCGCGAATGGAACCACGACCAGCAGTTGGACTGGTATCTGCTGCAATATTCGGAACACCAAGGCGTGCAGAAACTGGTCGGCGACCTCAACCGGCTCTACCGCGAAGAGCCGGCGCTGCACGAGCAGGACGATGCGCCGCAAGGCTTTCAGTGGTTGATCGGCGACGATGCGATCAACAGCGTTTACGCCTGGTTGCGCTGGAGCAAGGACGGCACGCCTGTGCTGGTGGTGGCCAACTTCACCCCGGTGCCGCGCCAGTCGTACCGGGTCGGTGTGCCGTTTGCCGGGCGCTGGAAGGAATTGCTCAACAGTGATGCCGACACCTACGCCGGTTCCAACTATGGCAATGGTGGCGGGGCGTTCACCGAAGAGGTCGCCAGTCATGGGCAAGCGTTGTCGCTGGAGCTGAATCTGCCGCCGCTCGCGGTGTTGATCCTTAAACCCGAGGCCTGACCCCACGCTCCGTACTGATCGTTCCCACGCTCCGCGTGGGAACGATCATACGGGTGCTCACCAGCGCATCCGGATCCCCAGGCTGCCAATCAACCCGTTCAGGTCGTTGTCGTCCACGTCGCTGCTGTAATCGGCGCTGACGTACAGGCTCACCGTCGGCGTCATTCTCGCCACCAGCCCCAGGCCGACTTCCACGGTCGAAGATTTGCGGCTGCTGCTGATCTTGTCCACCTGATCCAGCGTCACCGTGTTGCCGGTATACACCGTGTGCCACAGGTTCGTGCGCACGTAGGGTTCGACCGGCAAGCCGTTCAGGTCATAGCTACCTTTCAAGCGCGCACCGACTCGGCCGCTCCACGATGAAATGTCGCTGGAAGACGCATTGCCCGAGCCCGCATAGGGTGTGTCCAGGGTGATGCGCTGGTTGATCAATTGCGCCTGCGGTTCAACCACCCAGTTTTCACCCAGACCGATCGGGAATCCGCCTTCCACCGACAGCGTCATCGCGCTGCCTTCGGTGGCCAGGCGTGCGCCTTGCTCGTTACGGCTGAAACCGCTGACCCGGCCGCCACTGGCCGACAAGTCAACGTGCCAGCCCTGCGGGCCGATCAGGCTGTAGTAAGCGCCCAGGCTCTGGCCTTGCAGGTTGAGGGTGTCGGTGGTCGGGTCGGCGAGGGCGCGGCTGGTGATCAGGCCGTTGCCATTGCCCCTGATCTGATTCACACCGCCGATCAGGCCGACTTGCTGGGTGTGCCCACTGCTGCTTTTCAAGGTCAGCACGGCGGGCCCCTTGAAGTCGCCGGTGCCGGGTGTGGCGAAGCCCGGGCTGAGGACGTCGGTTTGCGCCTGACGGGACGTCGGACCGTAAAGCTGCTCCCAGGCCGAGGGGGCGAGGTCTTCGGTAATCAGCTTTGTACCGCGCAGGTCCGGCTGTGGGCTGAGCCGTTGCGGGTCCGGAGTCACGACCGTGGCGGGGAGGGTCATGACGGGAATGTCCTGGCGATACCAGGGTGTTGCTTCGTCCGCCACAGGGCCCGCCTGCGCCTCCATGGACGAGCACAGCAAGATAGAACTTGAAACGGTGCAGAAGGTAACTTTGATCTCTTGTGAGGTGAGTGAGGTTTTCATGGAGGTCTACCTTGCTAGCGCATGCAGTATCTCGCCTTGGCGTCTCTCCTACCCCGAACGAGGGGCGACCGAATGGAGCGTGGCGAATCCGTGGCCGCCCGTTTTTGACGAGTGACCTGGGGTTCGCCCCGAGTAGTGTTTCCGGGGGTAGTAAGGTAGAGCTAAGAAGACCCGAGCCGCTGCGTCAAGAAATTGAACGATGAGCGGTCGAGTCAAAACAGGTGATGCAAGTTTTTGTTTTTGCGTATTTATCTAAGTTCTTGTTTGTAGAGCTAATCGCTGTGGAAGCCGCGAGGCAGAGACTTTTTGCAACCGACAGTCGGTCTGCGAAACCGGGCCTGGCGACCAATTTCGCATCGTTGCGTATGTAAGGACAGCTGTCAGTATCGCGCTATAAATGCACTTCAACCGCCAGCGGCAAATGATCCGAAAGATGCGTCCACGGTTTGTTGCCGAGGATCTGCGGGTCGTGGCTGCTGGCATTGCGCAGGTAGATCCGGTCCAGTCGCAGCAACGGGAAGCGCGCGGGATAGGTCTTGGCCGGGCGGCCGTGATGGCGTTCGAAGGCTTCGTGCAGGTAGTCGCGGCGGGCGAGGGCGACGTTACCCTGCAACTGCCAGTCATTGAAGTCGCCGGCGATGATCACTGGCGCATTGTCGGGCAGCGATTCGAGCAACTGACAAAGCAGCTGCAACTGCAATTGCCGATGGCTTTCGAGCAGGCTCAGGTGTACGCAGATGGCATGCACTTCGGCATGCCCCGGCACATCCAGTACGCAGTGCAACAGCCCGCGCCGTTCCGGGCCGGTGATCGAGACGTCGAGGTTGCGATATTCGCGGATCGGGTATTTCGACAACAGGGCGTTGCCGTGATGGCCATCGGGATAGACCGCATTGCGGCCGTAGGCAAAGTCACTCCACATACTGTCGGCAAGGAATTCGTACTGCGAGGTTTGCGGCCATTCGTGGTAGCGGCTGGAATGCCGCTCGTGTTCGCCCACCACTTCCTGCAGAAACACCAGATCGGCCGAGGTGCTGCGCACCGCTTCACGCAGTTCCGGAAGGATGAAACGTCGATTGAGCGCGGTGAAACCCTTGTGCGTGTTGACCGTCAGCACCCTCAGGCGATGGATGGAGGACGGGGTGGAAGTCTGCGCGTCGACGACATGACGCTTGGGATCGCTGGACACGTTCACTCCTCTGAATCATGACTGCCTGTTCATGCGACTGATCCGGGCGCGGGCAGTTCACTTTGACTGGCTGCCCGCGCCCGATGGACTGTCAATCGACGAAGACGATCTCGTAGGGCAGGCGCATGCGCTCCAGAATCGACTTGGGCAGCAGCGGCGCGATACCGATCGCCGGTTCGCCATTGAGCTGGCTGGCGTAGGCATGGGTGGCGTGGCTCTTGCGCGCGACGGTCCAGGTGTCGAGGCGCAGCTTGCGCGCGCGATGCCACGGAATCTGTCCCTGATCGCGTTCCGGCCAGTGCCAGGCCCAGACCGGCACGTCGTGGTAAGTGGCGCCGACCTGTTGCGCCGCTTTGGCACTGGCCCGGCCGACCACTTCATGATCGGCGGTGCCATCTTCGCACCAGGTGCTGAAGACCACATCACCGGGGCGCAGGTAGCGGGCGATGAAATCAGTCAGTTGGGTTTCCTGGTCGAGCAGGGCCTTGTCGGTAAAACCGCCGCGCACCCATTTCAGGCTGTGCATCGGCAAACCGAGGCGGCGCAGGGCTTCGACGCTTTCCTGCGGGCGGAAAACGCTCAGGCGTTTTTCCGACCACTGGCGCGAGCCCGGATGACTGGCGCTGCCATCGGTGATCGACAGCAGTTGCAAGGGATGTCCGAGGCTGGAAAGCAGTTGCAGCAAACCGCCGCAGGTCACCACTTCATCGCCGGGGTGCGGGGCGATGACCACGGCACGGGCGCCGGGTGGCACCAAGGTGTGGGTATTGATGACGGGAATATTGTCGAGCTGCGGGGCGCTGTTCCAGATCTGCGCCGGCAGGCCGTTTTCGCTGAGGGATAACGGTTTCATGAGTGATACATCCTTGTTGTGTCACGCCCTCAGTCGTCCGCGCCGTGATGCTGCCAGGCGTGTACGACCCGTGAAGGCTGGTGGATAGCCCTGCAGCGCTCCGAACCCTGGATTGCTGCGCAGCAGAGTATTGCTCAAGACGGGCGGTTCGTCGCGTCACAGATCAATCTGATCCGCTTTTTTTTATTCAGTCTGTGCCAACTGTCGCAGAAAGTCGCCAAATCCGCCGCGTGCACGACTGTCCAGACGGGCGCTGGTAATGACCTGTGGCCGATGACTCCAGGCGATGCTGGCCCCGCAAAGCTCCAGTTGGCGCACCAGCCGCACATCTTCGTCACAGGTCAATGGTTCGAAGCCTCCGGCACGCACGTAAGCTTGTGCGCTGACGCCCAGATTGGCGCCATGGATGTGCCGGTGTCCTTCGCAGGCCTGGTAATGACCGTGATAGCGAATCTGCGCGGCTTCATCGAAGGTGTCATGCCAGCGCTCGACCGTGACCGTGCCGCACACGGCATCGGTGCCCAATCCCAGTTGTTCCACCAGCCAGTCTTCGGCGACGCGGCTGTCGGCGTCGGTGCAGGAAATCCAGCGAGCACCCCGATCAAGCAGCTGTTGCGCACCGATGGCCCGGGCCAGGCCGACATTGCGTGCCTCGATGCTCAGCGCCCGTACAGGGTACTGGCTGACGATATGCGCCGAACGGTCGGTGCAACTGTCGAGCACTACCAGGATCTCCACCGGTTCACCTGCCAGCATCGGATGCCCGGCGGCGCGCAGGGCGGCCTGCAGGCAGTCATCGAGCCACTCTTCTTCGTTGTGTGCCGGGATCAGGATGCCAATCATCGCAAACCCTCCAGCGCGGCCACCGAACGCGGTTCGCGGCTCCAGACTTCCAGCAGGAAATCCGCTTCCTGATGCAGGACCAGTCGTGGCATGTGCAGCTGTTCGTGAATCAGGTCATGGACCTGGCGAGCATTGAGCGGGCAGCCATCGATGGGCGGGCGCCAGTGACAGGCCAGCAATTGACCGTCTGCCGTCAACGAATCGCCGATGCGACGGATGACCTCTGTCAGATCCTGTCGATCAAGGTAGTAGCCGATTTCGCTGAATACGATCAGGTCGAATTTTTCCTCAGGCCAGTCAACAGGGAGGCGACCCTGCCGCACCTCGGCGTGGTCGAACAGGCTCAGCCGGGTACGCGCCAGATTCACCGCGGCGGCGCTGGTGTCGCAGCACAACAGCCGATCGCAGCGCTCGGCCAGCGCGGCACTCAGTTCACCGTTGGCGCAACCCGGTTCGAAGATCGCGCGGTAATGCGGGCGGGGCAGTGCCGCCAGGGTCACCAGGCGTTTACGCTGCTCGTACCAGCGCTGGCGAAATCCCCAGGGGTCGTTATTGCCGGCGAACAGGCCTTCGAAGTAGCGATCCTCGACGCTCATAGAAAGACCACCTCGAACGGTTGCAGCAAACGGTCGATGACATAGGGCGCGAGCACCGGTGGCAGTCCCGCGTCGGGATCACCCTCCAACTGACTGGCGAAGGCATGCACTGCGTGACGCTTGCGCGCGACCTGCGCCGGGTTCAGCAGAATCTTGCGCGCCCGCTCCCAGGGCACGATGGCGTCTTCCGGCGTCGCCCAGTGCCAGGTCCAGACCGGCAGCTCGTGGCAAATCGCACCCACGCGGTACGCCGCTTCGACGCTGGCACGGCCGACAGCCTCATGGTCGCTGTGGCCGTCTTCGCGCCAGGTGGTGAAGATCACGTCGTCGGGTTGCAGGTAGCGGGTCAAGTAGTCACACAGCATCGACTCGCGCGCGGCGACCTGAGTGTCGGGGAATCCGCCGCGCAGCCATTGCACCTGATGCATGGGCAGGCCGAGGCGACGCAGGGCCTCGGCGGACTCCTGCGGGCGCACCACACTCAGGCGCTCCACCGGCCAGCGCTCCGAGCCAGGGTGACTGGCGCTGCCATCGGTGACCGAAATCAGTTGCAGGGTGCGGCCCGCCGCGGCGAGCTGTTGCAACAGCCCGCCGCAACCGAGCACTTCATCATCCGGGTGCGGCGCGATCACCACGGCCCGCGACCCCGGCGGAACCAGGTCGAGAATGTCGATGCTCTCCACCGCTGCCAGATGACGCGAGCCCTGCCACTCATGCAAGGAGGTTCCTTCACCGATGATCGGATTGCGCTTCATAGGGCCCAACCCTCGCGCGGTTGCTGCGCAGCCAGTCGGCCCAGTACTGCCAGATCCCGTTCGGCATGGCTCTGGCGCAGATACACCGGCAGGTCGGCCGCCAGGCGGGCAAAGTGCAGGTCCTTGCAGAACGGCCCGGCGCCAAGTGCCCGGCCAGTCTCGCGCATGACCTGTGCAGCGGCGTCCTCGACCACGGCACGCACACGCCGGGCCAACAACTCGGCGTCGGCTCCGGGATTGCTGTCGATGTCCAGGGCACTGACGCGCAGCACCTGTGCGGCGCCGTGCAGCGCGCTGTCGACGGCGCCGAGACTGGCCAGTGCGTGCGGTTCTTCACGCCGCGCACAGTGCTGGCGCAAGCGTTCGCCGATCTCCCTCGCGGCGCCGTACCAGCACGCGGCGATCCCGATCCCGCCATGCCAGAAACCCGGACGTTGCAGGTAGTCGCCAGGATCGCCGATCGCCTGCGCCTCGACCTCATCGAACAGCACCTCGACGCTGCCGGTGGCGGCCATGCCGACCGCTTGCCAGCCTTGATCGGTGACGGTCACACCCGGTTGGTCGAGGGCCACGGCCACCAGTTGCTGATGATCGTCCTCATCCCACGCCGTCAGCAGGGCATGACTGAGCACTGCCGCTCCGGAGCACCAGGCCTTGCGTCCATTCAACCGCACCATTTGCCCCGAACGGCTGACCCGAACCCGCGCTTGCGGTGGTTCGGCTGCCCACATGCCCCACGTGCTGCCGGGCGTCGGCGAGCCACCGAGTTGTTCGATGATTGCCAACGCATCGGTATGGCCTTCATAAAGTTTGCACAGCCCCAGATCGTGCCCACCGACCTCGGACAGCCGTTGCCAGCGCTCCAGCGTACGACCGCTGCCGGGTAACGGCAGGTGGTCGAGGCCGGCCTCGACCATTTGCCGCAGACACAAGCCAAGTGCAGCGGTATCGCGGTAGTCCGGCGTGTGCCGTGAAAGGTAATCGGACAGGTGCATGTCAGTCCTCTTCTTCGCGTTGCAGTTCAAACAGCAACAGCGAGCGTCCGGTGACCGAGTACTCATGACCGAACTCAAAACGCTCCTGGCCACGGATCGATGGCTGGTTGGTATCGATCATGCACGTCCAGAAACTGCCTTCAGGCACTTCCGGCAAGGTGAAGTTGACGATGTCGTGATGGGCGTTGACCACCAGCAGCAACGTGGCGTCGCCACCCTTGCGGCGGATCCCGGTTTCCTGGGCACGACCGTCAAGCAACATGCCCATGCAGCGATTCTGCGCGTCATGCCAGTGTTCGGTGGTCATTTCCGTGGCGTCCGGCGCAAGCCAGGTCACGTCCTTGACGCCGATGTCCTCGTTGTATTCGCCGACCAGGAACCGCCCGCGTCGCAGGATCGGATACGCCAGGCGCAACTTGATCAGGCGTTTGACGAACTTCAGCAGCGCTTTGCCGTCCTCGCTCAGGTCCCAGTTGACCCAGCCGATTTCGCTGTCCTGGCAATACGCATTGTTGTTGCCGTCCTGGGTACGAGCGAATTCGTCACCGGCCACCAGCATCGGCGTGCCTTGGGACAGCAACAGGGTGGCGAAGAAGTTGCGCATCTGCCGGTGGCGCAGTGCATTGATTTCCGGATCGTCGGTAGGGCCTTCGACGCCGTGGTTCCAGGACAGGTTGTTGTTGCTGCCGTCCTGATTGTTTTCGTCGTTGGCCTCGTTGTGCTTGTCGTTGTACGACACCAGATCGTTGAGAGTGAAGCCGTCGTGGGCGGTGACGAAATTCACCGACGAATAAGGCCGGCGACCGCGCTGGTTGAACATTTCCCCGGAGGCGGTCATGCGGCTGGCGAAGTCGGCGAGCTGGCCGTCGTCGCCTTTCCAGAAGGCACGCACGGTGTCGCGGAACTTGTCGTTCCACTCGACCCAGCCCGGCGGGAAATTGCCGACCTGATAACCGCCGGGGCCACAGTCCCAGGGCTCGGCGATCATTTTCACTTGGCGCAGCACCGGATCCTGGCGGCAGGCCACGAGGAAACTGTGCCGTTCATCAAAGCCGTCGTGATAGCGACCGAGGATGGTCGCCAGGTCGAAGCGGAAGCCATCGACGTGCATTTCACTGGCCCAGTAGCGCAGCGAGTCGGTGACCATTTGCAGCACGCACGGGTGGCTCAGGTCGAGGGTGTTACCGGTGCCGGAATCGTTGATGTAGAAGCGCTTGTCGTCCGGCATCAAGCGGTAGTACGAGGCGTTGTCGATCCCGCGCATCGACAGGGTCGGGCCTTGCTCGTTGCCTTCGGCGGTGTGGTTGTAGACCACGTCGAGAATCACTTCGAGATTGGCGTCGTGCAGGTGCGCGACCATTTCCTTGAACTCGGCAATCTTGCCGCTGGCCAGATAGCGCGGATCCGGGGCGAAGAACGCGATGCTGTTGTAGCCCCAGTAATTGGTCATGCCCTTGTGCAGCAAGTGCTGGTCATTGACGAAGGCATGGATCGGCAACAGTTCGACGGTCGACACCCCGAGTTTGCGGATGTGCTCCAGCACATCGTCGACCATCAACCCGGCAAACGTGCCGCGCACATTCTCCGGCACCGAAGGGTGGCGCATGCTGATGCCGCGCACGTGGGTCTCGTAAATGATGGTCTTGTCCCACGGCACGCTGACGCGATGGTCGTGGCCCCAGGTGTGCGCCGGGTCGATGACTTTGCACTTGGGGACGAAGGGCGCGCTGTCGCGCTCGTCGAAACTGAGGTCGGCGTCCGGGTGGCCGATGGTGTAGCCGAACAGCGCTTCGGACCATTTCAATTCGCCCACCAATTGCTTGGCATAGGGGTCGATCAGCAACTTGTTGTGGTTGAAACGGTGGCCGTTGGCCGGGTCATAGGGTCCGTAGACCCGGTAACCGTAGATCAGTCCCGGATGCGCATCGGGCAGATAGCCGTGGTAGATCTCGTCGGTGTATTCCGGCAGTTCGATGCGTTCGAGTTCGACTTCGCCGGCATCGTCGAAAATGCACAGCTCGACCCGGGTGGCGTTGGCGGAGAACAGCGCGAAGTTCACCCCCAGACCATCCCAGGTCGCGCCGAGCGGGAAGGGCAGGCCTTCACGGATGCGCGAGGGTTCGGCGTGCGCGGCGGGCTCGGCTTTCTTTGGACGGGTCATAGGTGCTCCTGCAAAAAATCGGGGGGTAGGTGTTTTTCGAGGACGAGCGAGCCCTCGGTGGCGAGCGAACCCGCCACACGGTTATTCAAATCAATGGTTAAAGGGCGTCAGACCGCAGGCGGCTTGCGCGGCGCGCGGGGCTTTTTCTCGGTGGCTTTTTCGCCCGGAGGAATCACTTTGGCAGCACCGGCGGGCTTGGCCTTCGTCGTGGTGGCTGTCTTGGGTTTGGCAGCTGTCCCTTTGCCGTCGAGCGCTTTGCTGGTGGCGGTCTTGCCGGCGGTTTTACTGCCGGCGGCTTTTGGCGATTTTTTCGGCGCCAATGCTTCGGCTTCGGCCAGTTTGCGCGCCATCTCCCAGTGGCGGGCGGCCTGGCCCTCGGGTTTACCTTCGGATTCCCAGATCTGATAGGCGAATTCGCGGATGCGTTTATCGTCGGTACTCATCGCAATGCTCCTGAACTGAACTCATGCTGCTAGACGTGTTGGATAAGCAGATTGACCGGGAAATCCCCCAGCGCGGCGCTGACCTGCAGCTCCCTGTTTTTTGTGACTGCGGTGCTCGAAAAAAGTCCCTTCGGATTTTCGTCAGAGGCGTCGAACGGTAAAACCACCCGCGTATCGCCCCAGCGCAGCGCGTCAACCATCGGCACAGCACTGTTTTCCAGCAAGGTTGCGCAACGGATCGGCACGATCACGATGATCCGTCGCTCCCCATGCTCGCGGGCAAACGCGAGCACGTTGTGCGCCTGGCTGCCCAGCACCTCGAGGGTCTGGTACGAACCCTGGCGAAACAACTCGGTGTGGTCGGCGCGCAGACGCAGCACCTCGGCGATCAATGCTTGCTTGATTCGCCCGTCGCGCCAGTTCGCCAACAGTTCCTGAACCGGCCCGGGTGCCTCCAGCGCCTGCTGCCTGGCGGCGTAGTCCACTGGCCGGCGGTTGTCCGGGTCGACCATGCTGAAGTCCCAGAACTCGTTGCCTTGATACAGATCCGGCACTCCCGGCACGGTCATGCGCAGCAAGGTTTGCGCCAGACCGTTGAGGGCGCCGGCGGCGGCGATGCTGTTGACGGTCTTGGCCAGCGCTCCGCGCAGCAGTTCGCCTTCAGGAGCCAGCAGTAATTGTTCGGTGAACGCCTGGGCTGCGTTTTCGTAGGCTTCGTTCGGCGCGCTCCAGCTGCTTTGCAGCTTGGCTTCGCGCAGGGCTTTCTGCTGCCACTGCCAGACACGTTTGGCGTAATCGGCGAAGCCCGCCTGATCGTCGTCACGCAACTCCAGCGGCCAACTGCCGAGCAGCGCCTGATAAAGGATCAGTTCGTCCGCAGACGACGGCAGCTGATCGTCATTGCGCAGCGGTCGGGCGAGGGCGCGCCACAGCTCGATCTGTTCGGCGTACCAATGGCTGCGCTCGCTGAGCACGGCCAGCCGCGCGCGGGTGTCTTCCCCGCGTTTGTGGTCGTGGGTGGCGGTGGCCAACAGATTGTCGGGAAAGCTCTCCAGACGTTGCAGGTTCACCGCGTGAAAGTCGCTGACCGGCGCACTGAACTGCTCGGTGTTGTAGCCGACGTCATTGCGCGACAGCAGCACCGCCGAACGATACAGCGCGGTGTCTTCCACCGCTTTGGCCGCGGCCGGCGAAGTGAGCTGCTGAAAGCGCACGCAGGCATGGCGCAGGATTTTGCGCGAGCGCCCACGGGGTTTGCGCCGCCATGGCTGACCACCGAGCCAACCGGCTACGGAGTCCAGCACTGGCCAATCGGCTTCGCTCAATGTCTGCCGTGCACCGTCCATGGCCTGCTGGAAAAACACCTCGTCCCGGGCCGAGCGGCCCATCGGGGTGATGTAGGTGCGATAGACCGGGAAGTGCACGATCAGCGCCTGCAACACCCGGCGGATCGAGCCGAGCGTGAGGTCGCGGGTCATCAGGTCGTCGCGTGCCACTTGCAGCAGGGCCTGGGCGACGCTTTCGCAATCGCTGGCCAGCGAGCCGTTGAGGATCTGCTGGCGCGCCAGTTGGGCTTCTTCGATGAACGCGGCGGGGCGCTCGGTGCGGCGTTGCCACAAGTCACCGAGCACGTGTTCGCCGTCCGGGTCGTGCTGCAGCAGTGACAGCTGGTTCATGAATTCGTAACCGGTGCTGCCGTCCACGGCCCAGTCGGTGGGCAGGGTTTCGCCGTCGCCGAGAATCTTCTCGACGTAGATCGGCAAGTGCCGGCCCGGCGCCAAGTGATCGAGGCGGCGGCGCAGCTTGCGGCAGTAACCGCGCGGGTCGGCGAGGCCGTCGATGTGGTCGATGCGCAGGCCGTCGATCAAGCCCTCGCCGATCAACTGGAAAATCTTTCCGTGGGTGGCCTCGAACACTGCCGGACGCTCGACCCGCAAACCGCCGAGTTCGTTGATGTCGAAGAAGCGCCGCCAGTTGATGTCATCCGCGGCTGTGCGCCAGCTCGCCAGACGATAGCTTTGCCGCTCCAGTAATTGGTGCAGGCGCTGAAAACCGTCTTCGGTCTTCGAATCGTAGTGCGTCAGGTTGCGCTCAATGGCCTGCAGAATCTGCGGGTCGCTGGCCAGTTGCTGAAGTTCTTCCTTGAGCGGAATCGCCAGCGCGCGAGCGTCGGTCTGATAACTGAGCGCGCTGAAACGTTCAGCGAGGGCCCTGAGGGCTTCGTTCGGTGTGTCAGCGGACCTGAGCAGTTCGCCGTAGTCGCCGGGGCAGATGGGGAAGTGATGCTCGTAATGCTCGACATGGAAGGTGCCACTTTCGGCGTTGAACACCAGCGGCAGAGTCGCGTCCTGCAACGCGACGCCATAGTCACTGCCGAGAAACGGCAACAGCAACTGGCCTTCCATCAATGGGTCGGGCGAGTGCCACTGAATGTCGAAGAACTCGCCGTAGGGGCTGAGCCGTCCCCATTCCAGCAGATCGAGCCACCACGGGTTGTCCCCGCCACCGACTGCCATGTGATTGGAGACGATGTCGAGGATCAGCCCCATACCGTGCTCGCGCAGGCTGGCGACCAGACGACGCAAGGCTGGCTCGCCGCCAAGTTCCGGATTGACCCGGGTCGGGTCGACCACGTCGTAGCCATGCATCGAGCCCGCACGGGCGGCGAGCAACGGCGAGGCATAAATGTGGCTGATACCGAGTCGGGAGAAATACGGCACCAGCGGCACCGCCTGATCAAGGGTGAAACCGCGATGAAATTGCAGGCGAACCGTGGCGCGCAGTGTCGGGATAGGCAATGCACTCATTGGTCACGCTCGGCTGCTTGAAGGCGGGCACACGCCAATAGTTCCAGGCGTCTTGCGGCGTCTACACCGTCGAGCAGTGTCTCACTGGTGGCCGGCAAGCGGCGCGACCAGTTCGGGTGGGTGTCGATGGTGCCGGGCAGGTTGGCCTGTTCGTCGAGCCCCAGCGCATCTTCCAGTGGCAACAGCACCAGCGGCGCGCGGGTGTGGCCGAGGAAACGCACAGCGGCGTCGACCACCTGATCGGCCTCGTGGGATTCCTCGCGAAAGTTCTGCGGGTCCTGGCTCAAGGCACTGCGCAGGCCTTCACGCTCGCGTTCGCGATAACGGCGCCAATCGATTTCGCCGTTGGCATCGACCAGCCCGAGCCGCGCGTTCCAGTCGATGTCGCGGCCATGCCACCAGCCGTTGAGCGTCGGCAGGTCGTGGGTGCTGGTAGTGGCCAGTGCGTTGTCCGGCCAGTCGAGGATCGGTTTGAAATGGGTGTTGTCCTGTTCGAACAACAGCACGCGCATGCCGAGCATGGCGCGGGCGATCAGTTTCTCCCGCAGGCCGTCGGGTACGGTGCCGAGGTCTTCACCGAGCACGATCGCTTGATGACGATGGGATTCGAGGGTCAGCAGACGCAGCAAGTCGTCCACCGGGTAATACAGGTACGCACCGTCTGCCGGGGCGCAACCGTTGGGGATGACCCATAACCGTTGCAGGCCCATGACGTGGTCGATGCGCAGCCCGCCGGCGTGGGCGAAGTTGGCGCGCAGCATCTCGATAAACGCGCGAAAACCGTTGCGCACCAGGCCTTCCGGGGAAAACGCGGAAATACCCCAGCCCTGTCCGGAGCGATTGAGAATGTCCGGAGGCGCACCGACGGTCAGCGAGGCGAGCAGTTCGTCCTGAAAACTCCAGGCCTGGCTGCCGGCGCCGTCGGCACCCACCGCCAGGTCAGCGATCAGGCCGATGCCCATGCCGGCGCTGCGAGCGGCGGTCTGGGCACGTTCCAGGCAGCGGTGAATCAACCATTGGCAGAACGCGAAGTAACTGATGCGCTCGGCGTATTCCTCGGCAAATGCGCCGAGCGCTGCGCCGCGCGGGTCGTGCCAGTGTTCCGGCCATTCGCGCCAGTCGAGGCTCTCGCCACGGACGGCGCGCATTTCCTGGATGGCTTCGAAGCGGCAGTGGTTTTCCAGCGCTTCACCGCCGGCATCGCGGAAACTGGAGAAGTCGGCATGCAGCGGGTGTTCGCCGTTGATGAAACCGTCGTACAAGGCTTGCAGGAGTTTCAATTTGGCTTCGGCCGCTTTCGGCCAGTCGACCAGTTTCAGGTCTTCCAGTTGCTTGAACTGGTCGGTCAGGCCGGCGGCGTCAATCGCATCACGCAGCGCGCGCTCGCCGAGGATGGTCCCCGGTGCGGCATACAGCGGATTGAGAAACAGCCGACTGGACGGCGAGTAAGGGCTGTAGCGCCCGGTGTCGGCGCTGAACATCGCGTGCAATGGGCTGATCGCCAGTGCATCGGCACCCCGTTCGCCGGCCACCCGGGCCAGTTCTTCCAGGGCCTGGGTGTCGCCGAAACCGCCATCGCCGGAGCGGCGCAGGCCATAAAGCTGCACGCTCAGGCCCCAAGCGCGCGGGATCGGACTGTCCACCGCGTCACCCACGCTGAAGCAGCGTTCCGGCGCCACGGCCAGGGTGAATTGCTGATCGGCGATGTGCACTTGCTGATAGCCGACCGGAATCTCTCCGGGCAGTATCGACTCCGCGTCAAGCCGCAGGCTCAAGCGCGAGCCATCTTCAAGGTGAATCTCACAAGGGGTTTCTGGTTCGAAATAGCGCGCCAGATCCAGGCCCTTGCCGAGATCGGCAGTAAGCAGTGGCGGCAGTTGGCGATTTTCCTGTACCTGCTGCAGTTCAAGCAGGCTGGCGTCGATTTCCTGGGCAGTGCCGGCCGGGTGGCCGAGACCGATCAGCACATTGCGAAGCACGGCCGGGGCGACTTTTTGGGCTCGCCCGTTGGCGTCGATCCAGTCGACGGCAAGGCCGGCTCGGCTGGCGAGAATTTCCAGTTGCGCATCGCTCATAGGCGCTCTCCATCCAAGGGGGGCAAAGGGGTTGCGGCCGTGAGGCTGACGAGCGCGCAATACGGGGGCAGAAGGCCCTTATCCGACATCTCGGCAGCGGGGGGCTGTTGAAACAGCCACACCGCGCCGGTCCGTGGAGGGTTGACCACTGCCGTCCCGCTGAGGTTCAGGTCAATTCGCAACTCACTGCCATCGCCCAGACGCCAGCGTGCGCTGACCGCACCACGGCCCAGCATTTGCGCGCCAAGGGCCTGGGTGCCGGACAGGTTCGGGATGATGTAGCGGTGACGCAATTGCAGCAGGTGACGATAGAGCTCATTCGTTGCCTGCTGGCGCGGTGTGCCATTACCGGACCGCATTGGCCGCGAAGCGTGGAAGGTCGATTCGGCGTTGGGGTCGGGTATCCGTTCGCGCTTATGCGGGTCGGTGAACGCACTGAATGCAGCGAACTCGTTGCGACGGCCTTCTCGTACCTGTTTTGCCAGTTCGCCGTGGTGGCTGGTGAAGAACAGAAACGGTTGCTCGGCGGCATATTCATCGCCCATGAACATCAGCGGAATCATCGGCGACAGCAACAGCAGCACCGTCGCCGCCTCGAGCGCGCGCGGATCGGCCAACTGATGCAGGCGCTCGCCGAAGGCACGGTTGCCGATCTGGTCATGGTTTTGCAGAAACAGTACGAAGGCAGTGGACGGCAGATGCTCGCTCGGTTCGCCGCGTGGTTCGCCGTGGCGGGTGATATGCCCCTGAAACACGAAGCCCTGGCTCAGGCAGCGGGCCAGTTGCTCGGTCGGTTGCAGAGCGTAGTCGGCGTAGTAGGCATCGGTTTCGCCCGTCAACAACACATGCAAAGCGTTATGGCCGTCGTCATTCCATTGGGCGTCGTAATTTTCTTCCAGCAGGCTCGATTGGTTGAGTTCGTTCTCGACGGTCAACCATACATGACGGGCAGGGTCGACCTGCTGGCGGACACGCTGCGCCAGTTCGGGCAGGAAGTCCTGACTTTCTATTGCATGGACGGCATCCAGGCGCAAACCGTCGAAACGGTATTCCAGCAGCCACATCAGTGCATTTTCGATGAAGAAGTCCCGCACCTCACGACGGCGAAAGTCGATGGCCGCGCCCCACGGGGTGTGTTTGTCTTCGCGGAAAAAGCCCTTGGCGTAGCGATGCAGGTAGTTGCCGTCCGGACCGAAATGGTTGTAGACCACGTCGAGAATCACCGCCAGACCGTGGCCATGGGCGCTGTCGATCAGATGCTTGAGTTGTTCCGGAGTGCCATAGGAGGCTTGTGGCGCAAAATGCAGTACGCCGTCATACCCCCAGTTGCGATAGCCGGGGAATTGTGCGATCGGCATCAGTTCGATAGCGGTAATGCCCAGGGCGGCCAGTCGGGCCAGATCCTTTTCGACCTCATCGAATCCGCCTAGCGCACCCACATGCAACTCGTAGATCACCGCTTCATTCCACGGCCGACCTCGCCACGTTACGTGTTGCCATGGATAGGCGTGGGGATCGACCACCACGCTGTGACGGTCGATATCGCCGTCCTGCGCCCTGGAGGCCGGGTCGGGCACCTCCAGTTCGCCGTCGATGTTGAAGCGGTAGCGGCTGCCGGCAGGGCAGCGGGTCTTGATGACAAACCAGCCATCGCCCTGGGGCAGCATAGGCAGCGACTGGCCGTTGCCCAGCTCGACGCTGACGTAAAACGCATCCGGCGCCCACAGCGCAAATTGTGTGTGGTCGGCATCCAGCATGATCGCGCCGTGGGGCCAGCTTTCAGGTGTCCGTGACGGCATTGTTGTAAAGCTCCCTGGTTATTTGTGGTGCGTTTTTCCCAGCGACTTGGCCACCAGTTGTTCGTAGAGTTCGGCGTAGGGTTCGACCGCCTTGCACCAGTTGAATGGCGCGGCCATTGCCCGGCAGCGCATGGCGTTGAGCAGTTCGGGAAAGGCAAATACCTTGAACGCGCGGCTCAGGGCTTCGCGGTAGCTGTCGGCGGTCGATTCGTTGAACAGGAAACCGGTGACACCGTTTTCGATGGTGTCGGCCAGCCCGCCGGTGTTGCGCGCGACCGGCAACGAGCCGAAACGCTGGGCGTACATCTGGCTCAGACCGCACGGTTCATAACGCGATGGCATCAGCAGGAAATCGCTGCCGGCGAACATCCGCCGGGCGTCGGTTTCGTTGAAGCCGATGCGCACGCCGATCTGGCCGGGGAAGCGCAGCGCCAGTTCGCGCATGGCTTGTTCTTCTTCCGGCTCGCCACGACCGATGATTGCGATCTGGCCACCGTTCTGCACGATGTATTCCGACACCGCCTCGGTCAGGTCGAGGCCTTTTTGATAGACCAGCCGCGAGACCACGGCAAACAGCGGACCTTCCGATTGTTCCAGGCCGAACAGTTCGCGAACGTGGGCGGCATTGACCGCTTTGCCTTCCCAGTCGCCGATGGCGAACGGTGCGAACAGGTGCGGGTCGGTGGCGGCGTCCCAGCTTTCATCGATGCCGTTGGGGATGCCGCTGAGCAAACCTTGCTGGGTCTTGGCGGCGAGAAAACCGTCGAGACCGCAGCCGAAATCCGGTGTGGTGATTTCCTGCGCGTAGGTAGCGCTGACCGTGGTGATATGGCTCGAATAGGCCATGCCGGCCTTGAGGAACGACATTTTGCCGTAGAACTCCATGCCTTCCTGTTGCAGGGCATGGGCGGGAATCCCGAGTTCGGGGCATGAGCCCAGGCTGGTCACACCTTGATAGGCCAGGTTGTGAATGGTGAACAGGGTCGGCGTGCGTTGCCCGCGCCAGTGCATATAGGCAGGCGCGAGACCGGCCGGCCAGTCGTGGGCGTGCACCAGATCCGGGCACCAGTGGATTTGCGCGAGGTTGGCGGCGATATCGGCAGCGGCCAGACCCAGACGAGCGAAGCGAATGTGGTTGTCCGGCCAGTCGCGACCATTGTTGGCGCCATACGGGCCACCGTCACGGGCGTAGAGTTCAGGGCAGATCAAGACATAAATGACCAGACCGTCGGGCATGTCCATGCGCCCGATCTTGCAGGGTGGCAGTGCAGCGTGGCCACCCAGTTCGCCGATGATGTGGATCGGATTTTCGCTGTTCATGACCTGCGGGTAACCCGGGATCAATACCCGCACGTCATGCAGATGTGCCATCGCGCGGGGCAGGGCGGCAGAAACGTCTCCCAGACCGCCGGTTTTCACCAGATCGGCGATTTCCGAGGTCACGAACAACACTTTTTTCTTGTTGGGGTTCTGACTGGCTATCGGCGTCAGTGTCTTGGTGATCGGGACGCTGATCGATCGGCTGCCGGGAACGCTTAAAGTGCTCGATTCACCCATCGGCTGATGAGCCCGTTCTCCCTGAATTTCCAATGCCGCACTGATCATATGAATCTCCCGTCTTTTTGATCTGATTCTTGTCTTGAACATGCGATGTCCATGGCCAGGTCCTGTGGCCGGGCGCAAACACGCCACGCATGAGTGAGCAAAACGCTACCCAACACGTGCAAGCAGAATGGGTGAGGTGGCCATTGCAAGACTTGAACCAGTCGCTTTGGCCCTGCCTATCAGATGACCCGCCGCGATCTGCAAAAGTTTCGACGAATTTTTGACTTTGTGACCGGCCGGTTTTACCCCGCGAAAACCAGTCTAGGCCAGATCCTAGAGCGGGCCAGGGCAATTGGATGAATTGTTCGACAATCTGTTGCAGGCTCACGAAATCCGTGGCTTCGGGAGGGGGTGCGCCCCGACGAAGTGCATGTCTGGCGGGTTCGGTGACGCAAAATGGTGACCGACCAGTCACGATTTCGGGCGCCGGGAAAGTGCGGGCGCACTGTTGCGGTGCGGACAGTTGCGTTGGCGGGCAGACAGTGGGTGCTGCTTCGCGGGCAGGGATTGCCCGCGAAGGCGAGGGGACTCAGTTAAGCAGGCGGATAGATTCCCCGGCTGACCACCCTTGAATGTCTTCGATCATCTGCGAAAAGAACAACTCATAGTTCTGGCGGCTAACGTAGCCGACATGAGGCGTGGCCAGCACATTGTCGAGGGTGCGAAACGGGTGCAGTGCCGGCAGCGGTTCCTGATCGAACACGTCAAGGGCCGCACCGCCGATACGCTGTTTCTGCAAGGCCTTGATCAGCGCCGCTTCGTCGACAATCGGCCCGCGCGCCGTGTTGACCAGCAGGGCGGTCGGCTTCATCCAGTCCAGCGCCTGGGCATCGACCAGGCCCCGGCTGCGATCGCTGAGCACTAGGTGCACCGACAGCACGTCAGCCTGTTCGAACAATTGCTGCTTGCTGACATAGGTGACGCCAGCCTGTTCGGCGCGTTCGGCGGTGAGGTTTTCGCTCCAGGCGATGACGCGCATGCCGAATGCCTGACCGAACTGCGCCACCCGCTGGCCGATGCTGCCGAGCCCGAGGATGCCCAGGGTCTTGCCGTGCAGGTCGCCGCCCAGACCTTGCTGCCACTGGCCGGCGCGCAGGGCGTTGGCTTCGCTCACCAGATTGCGGGTGGCGGCCATGATCAGCGCCCAGGTCAGTTCCGGCGCTGCGTGTTTGTAGCTGTCGGTGCCGCAGACCTTGATCCCGAGGCGGGCCGCGGCCGGCATATCCAGCGCCGCGTTACGCATGCCGCCGGTGACCAACAGCTTCAGGTTCGGCAAGCGTTTGAGCAGGTCGTCATCGAAGCGTGTACGTTCGCGCATCACACAGATCACTTCGAACCGGCCCAGACGCTCGGCCAGCGTGGCGTTGTCCGCCGGGTACTCATGGACGAAGGTGACTTCGCCGAGACTGTCGAGCACCGACCAGTCGACTGCGCCCCGCGCGACGTCCTGCCAGTCATCGATCACCGCAATCTGCACCGCCATCAGCGTTACCTCTTCAACGAACGGGATTGGTTTTGTCCAGCCAGCCGAGCAGCGCCTCGTGGAACTTCGCCGGCTCTTCCATCTGCGGGGCGTGGCCCATGCCGGGGAATTCCACCAGCGTGGACTGAGGAATCAGTTTCGCCACCTGCTTGCCCAGCACCTCGTAGTGACCGATTTTCGCCTTCACTTCGGGCGGCGCGATGTCCTTGCCGATGGCGGTGGTGTCGGAGGTGCCGATCAGCAGCAGGGTCGGCATCTTCAAATCCTTGAACTCGTAGTACACCGGCTGGGTGAAGATCATGTCGTAGATCAGCGCCGAGTTCCATGCGACCTGAGTCTTGCCCGGACCGTTGCTCAGGCCGGCGAGCATGTCCACCCAGCGGTCGAATTCGGGTTTCCAGCGGCCGTCGTAATAGGTCGTGCGTTCGTAGTCGCGAATGCCCTGGGCGGTGACTTTCAATTCGCGCTGATACCACTGATCGACGCTGCGGTAAGGCACGCCAAGGGCTTTCCAGTCTTCCAGGCCGATCGGGTTGACCAATGCCAGTTGCTCGACCTGATCCGGGTATTGCAGCGCGTAACGGGTGGCGAGCATGCCGCCGGTGGAGTGGCCGAGCAGGGTGGCCTTCTGGATGCCCAGCGCCTTGAGCAATTGCTGGGTGTTGGCCGCCAGTTGCTGGAAGGTGTACTGGTAGTGATCGGGTTTGCTGGAGGTGCAGAAACCGATCTGATCCGGGGCGACCACCCGGTAACCGGCTTCGCTGAGGGCCTTGATCGAACTGTCCCAGGTCGCGCCGCAGAAATTCTTGCCGTGCATCAGCACCACGGTGCGCCCGTTGGCCTTGCCGTGGGCGGCGACGTCCATGTAACCCATCTGCAGCGACTTGCCCTGAGACTGAAAGGCAAAGTGCTTGAGGGTGTAGGGATACTCGAAACCCTGCAATTGCGGGCCGTATTGCGGGCCTTCGGCGTGAGCGAGCAGGGGCAGGGCGGCGGTCAGCAGCAGGCCGGGCAGCCAGCGGGTCAGCGATACGGACATAGGACAACTCCACAAGAAATCGGCCGATGCTGGAACGGCCGGATTAGGGCGACGTTAAACACAGGCAATCCCCGGGCCCGATCGTTCAACCGAGCCAGCCGAGGGTGAGCATCGCCAGCACCCCGTAGCGGGCGCCTTTGGCGAGAGTGACGATCAACAGAAAACGCCCGAGAGGTTCGCGCATGACCCCGGCGATCAGCGTCAGCGGATCGCCGATGACCGGCAACCAGCTGAGCAGCAACGACCAGTGACCGTAACGCTGATAGTGAACGCGGGCTCGCTCCATATGCCTGGGGCTGACCGGAAACCAGCGCCGGTCCTGAAAGCGTTCCAGCCTGCGCCCCAGCCACCAGTTCACCAGCGAACCGAGGACGTTGCCCAGCGTCGCCACGGCCAACAGCCCCCAAAGCCAATAGCGCTCGCTGACCAGCAGCCCGACCAGCACGGCTTCCGATTGCAGCGGCAACAGCGTCGCCGCACCGAACGCCGCCACAAACAGCCCGAGATAACCCGCCGTCATCAATGGGCCGGGTAATCCGCCACCACCACATCGGCACCGTCTTTCTTCAGGCCGATCACTTGATACGCGTCGCTCATGCCGTCCATTTCCATGCCCGGCGAGCCCATTGGCATGCCCGGTGCGGCAACGCCCAGCAGGTCGTCACGTTTGCTCAGGGCCAGCACCTGTTCCGCCGGAACATGGCCCTCGACGAATTTGCCGTTGATGATTGCCGTGTGGCAGGACGCCAGACGTGGCGGTACGCCGTGTTGCTGCTTGAAGCTGCTCATGTCGCTTTCGACGTGGTCTTCGACCTTGAAGCCATTGGCTTCCAGATGGCTGATCCACTTTTTGCAGCAGCCGCAGTTGGCGTCGCGGTGGACTTCGATCGGAATAAGATCGGCGGCTTGCGCCAGGGAGGAGATGAACAGCGCGCTCAGGGCGGCCAGACGCAGATGGTTTCGCATGAATGGCTCTCGGCTTAGAGGAGAAACGGTCAAAAAAGGAAGGCATTTTGACCGGTTTTTCCTGCCGGGCATCAACGGAGTGTTTCCAACTGATACGAGGCAGGCCTGCCAACATGATCGTAGATCAAAGCTGACAGGCCACTGAGCGCAAGATGACAAAACGGTCAGCGAACCTTGAACCGCCCCATGATCGCGCTGACCCGGCTGTTGGCTTCCAGCAACTGGCGGGTGTTGAGTTCGCTGGCCTGACCGCTTTCCACCAGCTCATCAACCATGTGGCGGATCTGCACCATGCTGCGGTTGATCTCCTCGGTGACCGCGCTTTGCTGTTCGGCGGCAGTGGCGATCTGGGTGCTGAGGCTGTTGATGTGGCTGACCGAACCGGCCATCTCGTCGAGGCCACTGTTGACTCGCGCCGTGGCATCGGCGGCCGACTGGCAGCTGGCCTGGGTGTTTTCCATGGCGCTGACCGACGAGCTCACGCCCTGGGTCAGACGGCTCAACATCTCGTTGATTTCGGAGGTGCTGGCCTGGGTGCGGGCGGCAAGGGCACGCACTTCATCGGCCACCACCGCAAAGCCGCGACCCTGTTCACCAGCGCGGGCCGCTTCGATGGCAGCGTTGAGCGCCAGCAGGTTGGTCTGGCCGGCAATGGCGCCGATCACGCCGAGGATTTCGGTGATGCGCTGGGCGTCCTGCTGCATGCTTTCGACCTTGTGGGTGGCGCTGGCCACTTCGTCGATCAACGCCACCACGCTGCTTGACGCTTCGCCAACCACCACGCGCGAGCGGTCGGCGTTTTCATTGGCGCGTTGGGTGAACGCGGCGGTTTCGGCAGCATTTTGCGCGACGCTTTCGGCGGTCGAACTCATTTCATTGATTGCAGTAACCGTCTGGTCGGTTTCCGAGGCGTGGCGCAGCAGAATCTGGCTGGTGTGCGCCGAGGTGCGTTGCAGGTTGTCGAGGCTCGAGGCCATGGCGCCGGTGGCCTGGGTGACTTCGCCGATCATGTTCTGCAGATAGGCGATGAAGGTGTTCACAGAATGCCCGATGGCGCCGAGTTCATCTTCAGCGCGGATGGTGATGCGTCGGGTCAGGTCGGCATCGCCGCTGGACAGCGAATCGATGTTGGCTTTCAGCGCTTTCATGCGCGAGACCAGTTGGCGGATCGCGTAGACCTGCAGCAGCACCAGCAGGATCACCAGCGGAATCTGCAACAGGCTCAGGCTGCTGAGCACGTCGTCGCGCTGGGCGGTGAGCATTTTGGTCGGGAGCGCGGTGGCGAGGAACCACGGGGTGCCTTCGATCGGGCGCATGAAGAAAGTGCTGGCTTCACCGTTGTTGTCGAATTCGACGCGCTGCGCCTGCTCGCGGTTTTGCAGCCCGGCCTTGACCTGGCTGGCGAAGGTCGAACCGCCGGCCAGTTCGCTGATGTTCTTCAGCACGATCGGCCCGCTGATGCGCGAGCTGTTGCTGATGATCTTGCCGTCGGCCTCGACGATCAGCATTTCGGCGTTGAGGTCTTTTTCCTTGCGCGCCACCAGATCGTTGAAGAAGCCCAGGGTCACGTCGATGGTCGAGACGCCCCAGGCGCTGCCGTTTTTCTGGATGGCCATGGCGCAGTTGGTGCGCGGTTCGGCGCTGGCGTCATCTTTATAGGCAGCGGCCCACGCGCATTGGCCGCGCGGGGTCTGCATGCCGCCCTTGTACCAGCTCTGGTCGTAATAGTTGGGGGCTGCGTCGCTGTTCCAGAAGGTGTTTACCGCCAGTTTGCCGGAGGCGTCGCGGTGCCAGAACGTACTGAACTTGTTGCGTCCGGCCTCACGCTGGCCGGGCAACGGCCAGATGCCGCCGCCGAATACTTTCAGCTCGCCGTATTGATCCACCAGCACCGGCAACACGGTGTCGATGGCTGCGCTGTCGAGCAGCGGGATGGTCTGGGTGATGCTGCGCTGTTGCGCCTGGACCTTGTTCAGTTCGCCCTGGATCTGCTCGGCCACTTCAGCAATGCGATTGAGCACCACCTGTTCTTCGGTATGACGCAGCTTGGGCGCGACCAGTTGGCTGATGCCAACCACGGTCAGCACCGACAACAACAGAATGAACAGAACCAGAAACAGCGTGTAGCGAGCCTGAATGGTGCGGAATGCGGGCATGGAAACCGGTCCTTGAGCAGGGATTCTTATTGTGGGCAGGGGGGAAAACAGCGCAGGTTTCCTAACGTATCGTCGCGACTTCGGGAAGCTTTAGGTACTTGCGTCCTAAAAGATGCAATCCCGACCGATGGAGCGTATCCGGCCTGATACACGAGGACTAACTGTCCCGAACATTAGAGCGATAAACCCACTTTCATCACATTGTCATGAATGCTCTGGTCCCGTATTTCCGGGGCTGTTGTCGGTTTGTATCGTGAATGTACGAAAATTGTAAAAAAGTGCAGAAAGGAGTTGGTGCCATTAGTTTGCCGGCCGATACTCCGGGCAACTCAAAAGTCGTCCAACAAGGAATTTTTCATGTTTTCCTCGCAAGGAGCCTGCTCATGACTATCGGCTATACCGGTGCCTGGCAACCCAAGGCGGGTTTGCTGGTTCGAGACACAGGAAGCTCGAGCAAACCGGTTTCCCAAAGCGTGAAGGTCAAGCAGATGCTGGCTCTGGTCGGCAACGACCCCAACGCAATCAGCATCGCCGAGATGGACAAGCAGGGTCTGCACAAGAACATCAAGGGTTTCGATCCCACCAATGTTTCGGCCAAACAATTGGGCAGCCTCAGTGCAATGCTGCGCAGCCGTGGCCTGATTTCCGAAGTCACGTCCATTACTCTGCTCAACGCCGGCGACAAGTTTGATCGCTTCGGCATTCAGAAGGATCCGGACGCCAAGTTCAATGCGCTGGAGTACTTCGCGACGCAACTGGATACCATCCAGAACAACAATCTCAAGGGCAACAAGTACGCCAATACGTTGATCCCCGAGTACAAGAAAGCCATCTATGTGCTGCAGAATTTGCAGACCTACGGTCAGGGTGGGGAGCGCAAGCCTCCTACCGACAAGGGTGTCAGCGCCAAGGTGTGATCACGCAGGCCCGCCCGGTTAACGGAGCGGGCCTCGTCGTTCATGGCACATTGAGTTCCCGACGCCGCATGTCTTCCTGCAGACGTTGCATCCGCGGACAGTGCAATGTCAGCGTTCCTGGCTGGAACCCGCGATGAAACAGGGCCAGCCATCCCGAGCCTTTTTCATCGGGCGCCAGCCCGGTGAAGGTGAAGTCCATGGTCGACAACTGGCGCCAGGCACTGTCGAAACCCTGCGCGAGTCTGAGCCTGATCGAAATCAGCCAATGGTCCGGCAACTGCTGCAGTTGCTTGAGCAATCCGTCGTCAAGCGATTCCAATACGCCGTCATAGCGCCCCCAACGCTGATCCAGTTGTATGGGGTCGCCGACCCAGGGTGATGGGTTGTCCCGTGTCCCGAACATGTCGACCATCTGCTGCATGAACTCGCGGCAGCCATCCGGCCATGCGAGGCTTGGCAACGGTCGCTGGTATCCGTCGATCTGGAGATAGCCGAGCACCAACGACTCCGGCACCGGTTCGCCAAAGGGCGAAGGGGCATGATCGGGTAGCAGCCCGGTGTTGTGAAACCCCAGACGGGCGGCCATCCGTTGCGTGTAGGGATGGTGGGTCATCTGCTTGATCGTCACGCCGTGGCATCCGAGCGCCTGGGCATGAACCAGCAATTGCCGGCTCAGTCGGGTGGCCACGTTCTGGCCACGGCTCTGCGGATCCACCACGCTCAGTGCGAGTTCGGCAATGCGCGACTCCTTGTCGCGAATCAATGCCGCGTGCCCCAGAATCTTCCCCTCCGACACCGCCACCAATGAATGCCAGCGCCCGCCGACATGGTTCTGCGTGATCATGCGCGGCAGGTAAACATGGGGCTGAGCGTATTGGTTGGCGTAGACCTTTCTGAAAAGCTGGCTGACGGCACGGGCGTCGCTGTTACGGTAACTGCGCAGGATCAGGGTTTCCATCAACGGTCCTCCCGGTGCAGATTGTCGTATACCCGCAGATCGACTACACGCTGCTGTTTACCTGACCGAGGATGGCGTGACAGTGACTGAATCGTGCAGCGCCGGATCTGCAATTCGAGCAAATGCCCGGTGCTCAACTCTTCGATCAATGGATAGGCTTCGATCAACGCACGGTGCAGTAACCGGTCTGCCTGCTCACCCATCGCAGACAGGGCATCCGGTACCCAGCGCAGGCGCAGAATATCCCTTGTGCCTTCCTGTTCGATCACCAGTTGCCAGTCTTCACTGCCGGTAATCCGCTGTACGGTTTGGCCGATGGCCTGAGGCAGGAGGGTCAGTATGCCGACACGAACCCGCTGACTGTCGGCACAGCGTCCCATCAATGCGAATTTGCGCCGGGGAACATTACCGGGCTCTCGCCAACAGGCGCGATCGCCGACCGGATAGCGAATCAACGGCATCAAGCGACGGGTCATGTTGGTCACCACCAGTCGTCCCACCCGGTTGCACCCGTCAATCACCTCTCCGGTTTCTTCGTCGAGAATCTCCAGCACGCTATGGTTGTCCGCCGCATGATGTTCGCCCAACGCGCAATCCCGTTGACTGGCGCCGATGAAACCGGCGTCGACACTGGCATAGCCCAGAGACGCAATGCGCGCACCGGGAAAGATACGGCCCAATCGTCGCAGTTGTGCCGGGAACAGACTTTCCCCGGCGTAGAGCAGGGTGGTCACGCCCTCGAGTACCCGCCCGTGCTGCTCAAGCCAGGCCGCAAAGGTCAGCAAATGGGCGGGCAGTCCGGCCAGCACATTGATTCGGTGCCGAACGACGGCATCGGCGAGGATGGCCGAGTCGACATGACCGGTGAACGGAAATTCGACGATATCCGTTTCCACATGCGCCAGCGCATCGTGGGTGAAGATGAAACTGGCGTAGAGGTCGCCAGCGAAAAACAGGTTGGCGATGCGGTCGCCCGCGTTCAACTGGCCGCTGAGACTGCGACCGAAATCCGTCACCAGTGTTTGCCATTCCTGGCGCCGGAAAATCGAGAATTTGCCGGCGCTGGTGGTTCCCCCCGTCTTGAATACCAGTGCGTTTTCCAGAGAGCCGGTCAGTGCAGGCCAGTGGTCGAGATCCTGGCTGCCTTCCCAGTAGGCAGCGGGATCGATCACCGGTAATTCAGCCAGCGAAGTGACGTGCTCGGGCACATCAGCGAAGTGGCCTGCGTAAAAGCTTGAATGGCGACGGGCAAACGCCACGAGCTCGTTCAACTCAATCCTTGTGTTCATGTTGCATTCCTTGCAAGTCAGTGGGCGGGACCACGCTGCGGTTGTCGATCACCTGCGGCGTCTTTCCGCTGTGTTTGTTTCGGGCGAACTGATCGATCGCACAGTGTTCTGCGTCCACCGTCAGCAGTCCCGTGCGGATGAGGGTCGCCAGCGTCGGGTAATTCAGCAGGCGGTCATGAACTTCGCGGGCGGGCAGCGAACTGCGAAACCGCATCCGCTCCAGCCCGTCGGGTGCGTGCTCCAGGACCAGCTGGAACTCGACCTGCAGATGCCGAGCCAGTGTTTCCAGACAGATGAAGTCCGTGCCGATGCGCAGCAGCCGGCCGTGACGTTGCAGCAACTCGAAGCGTGGAGCCGGCAGCCCGCATGGACACCGGCCGGGTATCCAGCGGCCGCTGTCGCCAAGGTCGTATCGCTGAACGTCCTGGCCTTGTCGTTCTATCGAGGTGAACACCAGACGGCCGATTTCATCGCCATTCACCGGCTGATCGGCTTCAAACGCGACGATTTCCAGATGTTGAATATCGCTCATCAGATGGAATACGCCATCAGACGTTGCCGGGCAGGCATGACCGAGCGGCCCGGCATCGACGCTGCCGTAAATGGCCGAACGGATCAGCCTGACGCCACAGCTGTGCATCAACGCAAGGCTCTGTTCGCCGGGATGCTCACCGCCGAGAAAGACCTTTTCGATGCCGCCATAGTCACGCAATCGTGACTGCTCGTTTAGAAACAGACGATGCAGGGTGCTCGGCATGCCGACCAGTGTGGTGACGCGTTGTTCGATGATCAAACGGGCGATTTCGCGGTAATCGTCATCGGCGGGCGCGCCCATCGGCAGATGAGTGACACCCAGTAGCTCCAGCACTTTGGAAAAGCTGAAAAAACCACCATACAGCCCACCACTGAAGAACAGGTTCATCACGCGGTCGCGGGCCGGGTCGAGGCCTGCGGCAAACAGCCCGTCGGCGGCGGCACGCATTTGCCGATCAAAATCGCGGTAACTGAAACCCGACAACACCGGAACGCCGCTGCTGCCCCCGGAGCGGAAGTACAGGCGGGCCGCCGGATTGATCGGGCGGGCGATAAACGTTTCCTTTGTCATGATCGGGCGACCTGCGACGCCGGGCGGCACCGGTAGCGGATCAAGCGTGGCACAGGTAGACAGTGTCGCAACCGGCAGGCTGACCGACACCCGCCGACTCAGGCGCTGCAAGGCATAGACACCGTCGTGGGGTTCGCCCTCGTAACCTTCGTGAATCGATTCAACGGGGGCGATTCGCGTGACGCCTGCTGCGATCAGCATCTGCGAAAGTTCTGCTGTCTCGTGTTCGGAGCAGATCAGGGCGCAGCTTTGCAGCATGTTTCGCCAAGGCACGAGCGCCTCGATGACTTGCGTTCGTGGCAGTGGTTTGAGCAGCACACTGCGAAACAGCGGCGAGGGCGCGAGTTGCTGGTCATGCGTCCAGATCACCCGCCAGCCCGGTGCTTTCCAGACATGTCCGGGGGGGCCGACAAAACTCTGGGTCAACTGCGCGATCGCCGTGTCTGTGGTGATTTGCGACGCCTCTTGAAGTGACGGCATCAAGGCCGGCCAGTGCTGGGCCCGACGTTCCAACGCCTTTGCCAGGCCCGCGCCGATGATGCGCAGAACAGCTTCGTCATCGCTGTCCACCAGCAGCCATTGCGGGCTGGAACAGGCCTGTTGGTCGAGACGACAGACTTCATCCGCCACCGCGTCCAGCGCCTCTGGCGAGGCGGTCTCGGGAGTCAGGTAAACAAAACTGATCCGATGACCCCAGTCGATCCAGCGACAGCCGGCCGGGATCTGCCGGCGGATGGATTGAAGCGCCGATTCGCCGCCCCAGGCTGAAATGCCGTTGGCGCGTTCGCAGAGTTGGCCGATTTGCTCGGTCGTTGCTGGTATGACCGCGACGTGTCCTGCGATCTGGCCGGTGGCGTCGCACTGAGTCAGCGCATGGAGCAAGCGAGCGGTCAGGCCCTGGTCACTGCTGCTGGGGCGCAGCCAGTTGACGTTGCCGGCCAGCAGGCTCTCGATCACGGCGCAGAAGGCCAACAGCGGTGCATTGCCAGGGGTGATGTGCACCACCAGACCCAGCGGGCTCCAGCGTTCGAAGTGCGATTCGCGATAGTCGATGCGGCGCAAGGCATCCGGTTGCTCCCCCAGCTCACGTTGCAGTTTGTGCTGCAGGGCATCAGGCTGGCAGAACTCGATCAGGGATTGACGGTGTTCAGGTTCAAGAGGCAGATCCGGATCGTGCAGTCGGGTGGAGAAAACCGCGACCGCATCGAGGACTGCCCCACGCTGGAGTGCCGTGCCCAGTCGCTGTGGCAGGTCCAGATGAAGTTGCTCCAGTGCGGCGTCGAGCCGGTAGTCGGGGTGAAGCTGTCCGTTGATCAGATACATGTCAATGCCTCCCCAGCAGTTCAGCGGCGGCCAGGGCGCAGCTTCTGCCGGCCGTGGTCGCGGCGCGGCCATGCAGTTCGAACCAGTCTGCAGATAGACCGCAGCCACAGCTGGCGCCTGGATGCAGGGTAGCCAGATCGCTCATGACCACGGCGTGGGCCGGACTCGATGAAATGTAGGGCGAGACGAAACTCAGCAAGCCTTGACGGCCATACGGCAGAACCGTGAAGTCGGACGGATTGCGCACGAAGACCTGCGAATAGACGGGCACATGGAAATGATGATGAGCACATTCAAGGTAAGGCACCGGATGCTCGACCGCGCCGTAACCGTCACGGCAGCGAGAGACCTCAAGGCCCAGTTGTCGGTGCATGCGCTCGTACAGTTGCTGACGGGGAATCTCCTGCGCGGCATGGGTTTTCCAGCCACCCCCGAAGAGCGCCAGCGAGTCCGGTGTCAGTTGCAGTTCGCGAACGCCGGTGGCCCGCATGCGTTCAAGGGTCTGCCAGAGAAAGGCGGGAAAGCCGAGAATCCGTACGGGCAAGCCTTCTTCGGCGAAGGATTGCAGGGCGGCAATGACGCCGAAACTGTCGAACTCGTGACCGCCGCCGGTACGGCGCAGGGCATAGGCCACTCGATTGACGGGGGCGAACCGACACAGGAACTGGTCAGTAAAGGAGGTTCCCAGGCTGATCGTGCCCTCCGGCTCATAGCTCAAAAGCAAGTAGTTGCACGGGGTTTGCGGGTTGCTCCAGCCATAATGGTGAAAGATGCGTTCGACCATGTATTGGGCGGCGCCCAGGCTGCGTTCGTCGTAACGCATGCGACTTTTCTGACCGCTGGTGCCTGAGGATGTCAGCTCCAACGCGTGGGTACCGGTGGGGCTGAGCAATAGGTGCTGCTTGAAAAAACTGGCGAAAATCGGCGGTAGACGCGACCAGTCGTCGAGGCTGTTCAGATTGTCCACGGTCAGCCCGTTGGCGTTCAGCCAGCGTTCGTAGCCCGGGGTATGCAGGCTGTGGAAACGGCTGATCTCGACCATGGCCTGATCGAACAGCCCGTCCGGCACGGCGTCCGGGCAATAGGGTTGCGTCAACGCGCAGAGCTTGTCGCTGTGGGGGAAATGGAACATCAGAAGTCCTTATCGTTATGGTGAACGGTCGGCCTTGCCGCAGCAGGCAAAAACCGGTTGAGCAGGGGCAGGCACAGCAGGCCGCCGACCGCGGCCCACAGCGCAAAGAAATCGAGGCGAAGGCCGCCGCCGATGGCGGCAATCAACGATCCACCGGCACCCATTACGGCAATCGAAATCATGCCGATCGCGGCCGAGACCAGTCCTTTGCTGTCATCGCTGCAAAACAGCGCCAGCCGATACAGGGCTGCGTTGCTCATGCCCAGCCCTACGGCGTACAGCGCGAGGCCGGCAATCAGTGCGGTGAGGGAGAGACCGGTCATGGCAACGGCCACCAGGGTCAGCAGCCCCAGGCAGTACGGCCACAGTGCCAGGCGAATCAATTGCGGCAATTCACGTGTGGGCAGCAACCGGTCGAGAATCAGATTGCCGAGAATGACGGCTGAAAAGACCGGTATCTGCCACAGGGCATATTCCCGCGTTGTCAGCCCCAGTGACTGGATCAGCAACAGCGGTGCAAGACCGATCCAGGCGATCAGCGGCAGGCTCATCAGGCCAAGTGCAACGCAGGTCCCGAGAAAGTTTTTGTTGCGCGCCAATGCAAGGTATCGAACACCGATCTGGCGAAGGGAAAAGGCCATGGGCGGTTGCTGAGTGCCATCACGACGGACCACGCCGATGGTTTCGGGCATGCAGGCGTACAGTCCGGTCCATGCAAGTACGGCAACCAGGGCCAGGCCGAGAAACAGTTCGCGCCAGCTGAGCCATTCCAACAACAGACTGCCCAGCAGCGGACCGATCAGCGGCGAAAGCAGTGCAACATTGCCGAGCAGCGCCATCAGGCGCACCGCATCGGCTTCGCAGAATACTTCCTGAAGCGCTGGATAGCTGACAGCCACCACAAACCCCAGTCCCATGCCCTGGATAAGCCTTAATGCGTTGAAAACTTCAATACCGGGCGTAAAGACTGTCGCTGCACACGTTGCACCGAACAGTGCGCAACCGGCCAGCAACAACGGGCGTCGACCGAACCGGTCGGCAAGCGGTCCGATCAGCCATTGCAGGCACACTCCACCGATCAGGTAGAGATTGAAAGCGTTGGGGATATGACGGGCATCGGCTTCAAGATCCCGAGTGACGGTGAGCATCGCCGGCATGACCATGTCGCTGGCCATGTAGGTCAGCCATTCGAACAGCATGATGGCGAGGCAGAAACCGAGCGCCTGCCGCGGCGAGAGATTGATGAGAGTTCTTTGCATACGCTTCCACGAGATTCGAGAGAGAGCGCAAAGGGTAGAGGCGGGGTCAGACTGTTCCTACGTCATTGCTGTGACGCTCTATGACGGGGGGTTGCGTGATGTTGCACAAGTCGGGATGCCTACTCGCAAGAGCGAATTGACTGACAAGATAATGGGGGGAGTCTTAAGAAAAATGCCCACATTCCTGTGGGCATTTCGGCTGACACTAAATCAGTTGTTGCATTTGAATGAATGGACGCTGGCATCCTTCTCGCAACATGACTTAACGATGGTCGTAGTAGCCCGGACCTTGCGGCGCGTAGTGGCGATGGTCGCCATGCCAGCCGCCGTGGGGAAAAATGATGCAGCCGCTCAGGGTGAGCAGTGCAAGGACAGGAATCAGCCAGGTGATTCGACGCAGCATTTCGAAAATCCTCATGGTTAAAGCCGCCTGAAGCCAAAGCTCTTCATCGGCTGTAACATGAGACCCCGTTTGCAGCGGCATATCCCCGTGAAAGGGTATGTGCATGGCATCGACGCCGATACAAACCCGATACATTCCAACGGTTCAGGAACCTGTAATGACCCATAAGCAACGCTTGATATATTCGATTCTGATTGCCGTCGCCGTACTGCTGATCATGCTCGGCCTGTCCTGGCTGCAAAACGCCGGCAAGCTCAGCGAGCAAACGTTCCAGTACATCGCCATCGGTGTGGCGGTGGTGGTCGTGGTGATCAACGGCGTGATGCGCCGCAAGGTCAAGCCCTGACAGCGTCTGCTGCGTGCTTCAATCGTGGTTGAGCACGGCGGCAGCCTGGGGATGGAGGCTGTAGCTCTTGTCGTCGTTGAACGTGATGACACCTTCGGCGCACAGGCGCTTGAGTACTTCGCGCACGCTGAGGAAGGACAACGGAATGTCCAGATCCAGCAACTGGCTGTGAACACCACGCACACCCAGACGACGGTCGTCCTCGGCGGCGACCAGCAGGGTGTCGATGACTTTGAGGCGAATCAGGCTGGTGCGCAGGCCGAAGCTTTTAAGCAGCATACGGATGCGTTCATTGCCGTGACGCTCGACCCGTTGCCCGAATACGTCGGCGTGTGAACCCATGGGCGCTCCTTGTGGGGTCTGGCTACCTTCCGATGGTAGGGGTGGGTTGTACATGCGATTACTCCTTTCAGAGCCTGATCAGGAAAGGTTTTTCGTGCTCTCCCTAAACAAGACGTTTCAGCTCGACAAATCATGAAGCGGAAAATGTAGAAAATTTGTCGTGGTTTTGTCTTTTCCCCGTGATTGCGGCACGAAACAGGTGTGTGACCGACTAAATTTTTTTTCCACGGCTTCGTTTTCTGGACAGGCTCATTGCGTGTGACGCGTGGGTGATTTCAGAGCGAGCCGGGTCCGACGTGTTCACGGTGGCGGGCGGTTCGCTCTTCGGCATTTCGATCAGGAGCGAGCGTGACTATTTCCAGGCAATTCACCGGACTGACCCTTGCCGGCCTGTTTCTCGGGCTGAGTCTGTCGGCGCAGGCGTTCAGCCCTTCCGGCCAGACCGGCGCCGATATCCGCCGCACCGGTTTTGGCGTACCGCACATCCGCGCGGAAAACGAACGTGGTCTCGGGTTCGGCATCGGTTATGCCTATGCGCAGGACAACCTGTGCCTGCTGGCCAACGAAGTCGTGACGGTCAATGGCGAGCGGTCGCGGTACTTCGGGCCGGAGCAACTGACAGTCGAAGAGCGCGAGAACCGCGTCAGCGACGTGTTCTTCCAGTGGCTCAACACGCCGCAGGCAGTGAACGCTTTCTGGCAGGCCCAGCCGGTCGAAGTGCGTGATCTGGTGGAAGGTTATGCCGCCGGCTACAACCGTTATCTGGCCGAACGCCGTCAGCAGGGCTTGCCACAACAGTGCCAGGGTGAATGGGTGCGCGATATCGCCGCCGAGGACCTGGTGAAGCTGACCCGTCGTCTGCTGGTCGAGGGCGGGGTGGGCCAGTTCGCCGAAGCGCTGGCGGGTGCTACTCCGCCGCAGGCCACTGCGAAGATTGAAAACGATGCGCGGGCCTATCAACTGGCGGACACGCGCCTGCAACGCTTCGCACTGGACCGTGGCAGCAACGCCGTGGCGGTCGGCAGCGAGCGTTCGTTCAATGGCCGTGGGATGCTGTTGGCCAACCCGCATTTCCCGTGGGTCGGCGGCATGCGCTTCTATCAGATGCACCTGACCATTCCGGGCAAACTGGATGTGATGGGCGCGGCGCTGCCGGGCCTGCCGGTGATCAACATTGGCTTCAACCAGCACCTGGCCTGGACCCACACCGTCGATTCGTCAAAGCATTTCACCCTGTATCGCCTGCAACTCGATCCGAAGGATCCGACCCGTTACCTGCTCGACGGCCAGTCCTTGCCGATGAACAAGCAGACGGTCACCGTGCAGGTCAAACAGGCGGACGGTCAGGTGGTGCCGGTCTCGCGGGATGTCTACAGTTCGCAGTTCGGCCCGATTGTGCAATGGCCCGGCAAGCTCGATTGGGACAATCAGTTCGCCTATAGCCTTCGCGATGCGAACCTCGACAACGATCGGGTGTTGAAGCAGTGGTACGCCATGAACCGCGCCGGCAATCTCAAGGATCTGCAGGATTCGGTGCACACGATTCAGGGCATCCCGTGGGTCAACACCCTGGCCGTGGATGACAAGGGCCAGACGCTGTACATGAACCTGTCGGTGGTTCCGAACGTCAGCGCCGACAAACTGGCCAGGTGCAGCGACCCGCGCGCCGGTCTGAAAATGATCGTGCTCGACGGCTCCAACAGCGCCTGCGCCTGGGACATCGACCCGCAAGCCGCGCAGAAGGGCATTTACGCTTCCAGCCAGTTGCCGCAGCTGCTGCGCAAGGACTTTGTCCAGCACTCCAACGACTCGGCGTGGCTGGCCAACCCGGCGCAACCGCTGACCGGCTTCTCGCCGCTGATCAGTCAGGACGGCCAGCCATTGGGCCTGCGCTCGCGCTTTGCGCTGGATCGTCTGGCGACCCTGAGCAAGAAAGGCTCGGTGTCGGTGCAGGATCTGCAACACATGGTGATGGACGATCAGGTATTCCTGGCGACTCAGGTGGTGCCGGACCTGCGAAAGTTCTGTGCTTCGCAGTCTGAGGCCGCGTTGAAATCGGTATGCAGCAGCCTGAAGGCGTGGGATGGTCGGGCGAATCTGGAGTCGGGCGTCGGCCTGGTGCATTTCCAGAACATCATGCAAGCGATGCAGGAATCGCCGCAGGCCTGGCGCGTGGCGTTCGATCCCAAGGATGCTCAGCACACCCCGCGCGGGCTGGCCGTTGAAAAGCCCGAAGTGGCCAAAGCATTGCGCGAGGCGATGCTGGCGTCGGCCGAAACTGCCGCCAAAATGGGCCTGAACGCCAGCACCCGCTGGGGGGATGTGCAGGTGGTCAGCAGTGGTGGCCAGCAAACGCCGATTCACGGTGGCCCGGGCACGCTCGGCATCTACAACGCCATCCAGAGCGTGCCCCGTGAAGACGGCAAGCTGGAAGTGGTTAGCGGCACCAGTTACCTGCAAGTCGTGACGTTCGATGACAAGGGACCGCATGCCCAGGGCCTGCTGGCATTCTCGTTATCCAGCGATCCGGCGTCGAAGTATTCCCGGGATCAGACCGAGGCCTTCTCGAAGAAACAGTGGAGTGTGTTGCCGTTCACCGAACAGCAGATCGAGGCCGATCCGCAATATCAGGTGCAGACCGTGCGCGATGACCTGGAAAAAACGGGGAAAGTCGCGGCGCAGTAATCAGCTGTTCAACCTGCGGACAACCGCAAAAGCACAAGGCCGCTCCCTCACGGGAACGGCCTTCAGTTTTTTGGCGGTTGCTGCGGCATCGGGTTGATCACCGGGTTGCCGTCCTTGTTGCGGGTCAGGAAGACCGGCAGGACTTTGGGCAGAGAACTGGCGAAGCTGTTCAGTTCCTTGATGTTGTAAATGCCGCCCACCCGGATCGAACCGGTGGCGTTGTCGGCCAGCATCAGGGGCTTGTCCAGGTAACGATTGATCTGCGGCAATGCTTCGTTCAGCGGCAGGTTGTCGAGCACCAGTTTGCCGCTGCGCCAGGCCAGTGCGTTGTCGTTGGCATAGGTCTGGCTGATCTGCGGAGTGAAATCGCCATGCCTGTAGCGTGCCTGCATCGAAGGCCCCAGGCGCAGACCATCGCCGGGCAATTGAGTGTTGCTGGTGACCAGCACGGAACCCTCGATCAGGTTGACCTTCACCTGATCCTCATACATCCAGACGTTGAAGCGTGTGCCGGTGACGCGAATCCTGCCTTCGGCGGCCCTGACGACGAACGGGTGGCTCAGGTCGTGGCTGACTTCAAAGAACGCCTCGCCCTTTTTCAGGGTGACGCGACGCTCGTCCTTGTAATTGCTGTAGGTCAGTTCGGTGTTGAGATTCAGCTCGACCTGGCTGCCATCGCCCAGGGTGACATGGCGGACATTGTCGGTGGCCGCGAAATGCTGATAGCTGTCAGGCAGCCAGCCGAGGTTCCATCCGGTCCAGGCCGCCAGCGGCAAAGCCAGTGCGCAGACGCAAGCCGCTACGGCGTACTGGCGCCATGACCGGGTCGCCGTCGGGTGAATCGGCAGGGCCGGTGCCGTTGCCGGCCGGGGCAGGTGTTCAGCGACGTCCCAGATTTCCAGCATCGCCTCATACTCGAACGCGTGAAGCGGGTGCGCATCGCGCCATTGTTCGAACGCCATGCGCTCTTCAGCGGTGCAGTCAAAGGCGTGCAGGCGCATGCACCAATGCGCGGCGGCATCGGTGATTGCATCGTATTCGGCTTCCGAGAGAGGGTTCTGGGTCATTGACTCATCCTGATTTCGCGCATTCTAACCTTGGGCGGAAGGCGCCGAGAACAGCCGTCATGGCATTTACCCATCAAACGTGGAACTTTTTTTCGCTGCAGCGCCCCAAAAAACAGGACATCCCGCGAACATTAACCATAAATGGAGTGAAAACATGATCAAAAGAACCTTGGCCGCTGTGGTTGCAACCGCCAGTCTTCTGAGCGCAGGCGCGGCACTGGCCGACCGCCCGGGCGCGGGCTGGATCACCATCGAGAAGGCCATCGAGATCGTGAAAACCAAGGCCGGTTATGTCGAGGTCTACGAGATCGAGGCCGACAACAATGGTTATTGGAAAGGCGAAGGACGCAAGGCCGACGGGGTGGTGTACGAATTCCGTATCGACGGCGCCTCCGGCAATGTCCTTCGCGATCAGAAAGACTGACCCCCACGGTTGTGCAGCGATGCGCAGGTGTCGAGCCTGCGCATTTTTTATGCGTGAATCAAACGCTCGGATCGGCTCCAGCTGGCCGCCCCTTTCTACCCGGTGCTCTGGGCGACATTGATGTGATCGAGGGCAAATTCGACGAGGTTTCTGGCGGGGCCGGCCAGTGTCAGATTGGGATTGATCTGAATGTGAAGGGTATTGAGCCCGCTGTCTGGAAATCGGCTGTCCATTGCGGGGTTGACAGGCCACCGGCCAGCCGTGGTTAATCCTCTGGCGGGTTGTCCGTTCGCTGTTGTTCTCTCCAATAATTACTCTGGAGCTTCAGATGTCTGCGCCACACGATCATTCGCTCTCGTCCACGGTGCCCCTGGACGAGCTGACTCAACTGCTGGAAACGATTTTCACCCGTCACGGCACCTCGGCCGAAGTCGCCAGAACCCTGGCCGCCAATTGCGCCAGTGCCGAGCGGGACGGTGCGCACAGTCACGGCGTATTCCGGATTCCCGGTTATGTCTCGACGCTCAACAGCGGCTGGGTCAACGGCAAGGCCGTGCCGAAAGTCGAGGACGTGGCTTCAGGGTTTGTCAGCGTCGATGCCGGCAACGGTTTTGCCCAGCCTGCGCTGGCGGCGGCACGTCCACTGCTGATGGAAAAGGCCCGCGGTGCCGGGATTGCGGTGTTGGCGATCCGCAACTCCCACCACTTTGCCGCGCTGTGGCCGGACGTCGAGCCTTTTGCCGACGAAGGCCTGGTGGCGCTGAGCGTGGTCAACAGCATGACTTGCGTGGTGCCGCACGGCGCCGACCGGCCATTGTTCGGCACCAACCCGATCGCTTTCGCCGCACCACGGGCCGATGGCGCGCCAATCGTGTTTGACCTGGCCACCAGCGCCATTGCCCATGGCGACGTACAGATCGCCGCGCGCAAGGGCGAGAAACTGCCGGCGGGCATGGGCGTCGACAGCCTCGGCCAGCCGACCTGCGATCCGAAAGCGATTCTGGAAGGCGGCGCGTTGCTGCCGTTTGGCGGGCACAAAGGTTCGGCGCTGTCGATGATGGTCGAGCTGCTCGCCGCTGCGCTGACCGGCGGCAACTTTTCGTTCGAATTCGACTGGAAGAATCACCCCGGTGCCAAAACCCCGTGGACCGGCCAGTTACTGATAGTGATCGACCCGAGCAAGACCGCCGGGCAAAGCTTTGCCGAGCGCAGTCAGGAACTGGTGCGGCAGATGCACGGGGTAGGGCTCAAGCGCTTGCCGGGGGATCGGCGGCATTTGCAGCGGGCCAAGTCACTGGCCAAAGGGATCGAACTGGATCAGCAGACCCTGGCGCAGTTGCGTGAACTGGCCGGCGAATGAGTTTTTGCCGGGCATGAAAAAGGCGAGCCCGAGGGCTCGCCTTTTTTGTTCGCGCTCAGCGGCGACCGAGCAGCAAGCCGACCACCAGACCGAACCCGGCGGAAATCGCCACGGTCTGCCACGGGTGCCCGCCGATGTAGCTCTCGGTGGCGTCCACCGCCGGTTTGGTGCGGTCACGCACGCTGGTGACCGAATCCAGCGCCTGCTGCAATTTCTGGGCGATTTGCCCGCGCAGGGTCTCCGCTTCCTCGCCGACCAGGGATGCACTGCTCTTGAGCAGTTTTTCCGACTCTTCGATCAGCGCCTGAAGTTCGCTGAAGGCCTGGTCCTTGATTTGGTCTTCGGCGGCTTGAACGGCGGTTTTCCGGGCCATTGGGTGACTCCTTGCAGGTGAATGGACAGTGAACAATGGAGTGTGGCGCGCCTTGAAAAGTTGCAGCGATTTTCCATCCGGAACAAAAACCAGCGTCAGAGGTTTCCGTCCAGCGTGTAAGATGTCGCCATTTCATGCAGCAGGTAATTCCCGATGAGTTTCAATCTGGCCGACAAATCCCTCGCAGAGCGCGCCGCGCTGGAAGATGAGAAATCCCGACTGTTCGAACTCTGGCAGAACAATCTGGGCAAAGCCAAGGGCGAGGCCGCGCGGTTGTTCGGCGAGCGCTCCAAGCGCAAGGGTAAATGGGCCGAGTTCGTGCGCGCGGAACTGGACGGCATGTCGCCGCCGGAATTCGCCAACATGGTGCGCAGTGAAGTCAATCGTCTGATGGCGGCCAACAAGTAATCACTCGGACCTGAAACTGGCGCCTATCGCTTCGCGCACCGTCAGCACCACCGGATCGATCTGGGTGCTGGTGCGCCAGCCCAGTTCGATCGGGTAACGCGGCAGCGCCAGCGGGCAGGGCAGCAGTGCCAGCCCGCTCAGTGAGGCAATGGCCTGCGCCGCGTGGGTCGGAATGGTCGCCACCGCCTCGCTGCCCTTGAGCAGATGCGGCAACGCGGCGAAATGCGTGGTCGAGGCGCAGACCCGGCGAGTCCGGCCCAGCGCCGCCAGCCCTTCATCGGTGATCCCGATAAAACCGCCCGACGACACCAGCAGGTGCTCGCGGGTGACGAATTCTTCCAGATCGATCTGCTGCTGACCCGGCGCCAGGCTCGCCGGATCCACCAGACACGCGTAACCCCCTTCACCCAACACCTGACGGCTGAGCAGCCGCTCGGCAAATCCGCCGGCGGTGATTGCCAGATCGATGCTGCGTTCCATCAGCGCCCGGGCGACGATCTGGCTGTGGGTCTGGCGGAAGATCAGCCGCAGTTTCGGTGCGCGACGGGCGATTTCCTCGATCAGCCGACGGCCGTAAGCGATCTCGAAGTCATCCGAAAGGCCCACAGTGACCGAACGTCCTTCGTAATGATTGGCGGTCGGGTCGACCATCGCCAGGCTTTGCCGGCATTTGTTCAGGGCATCGCTGACCACCGGTTTCAATTGGTTGGCCTTGAGCGTCGGCGCCAGGCCGCGGCCGGTGCGCACGAACAATTGATCGCCATACACTTCGCGCAACCGGCGCAAGGCCGCGCTGACCGCCGACTGGGTCACGCCCAGGCGCAACGCCGCGCGGCTGGCGCTGGACTCTTCATGCAGGGCTTCGAAGACTTTCAGCAGGTTGAGGTCGACGGTTGCGATATTCATTTGGCTCATATCATTCAGCAGTGGATCGATCTTTATTCATGATCCCGTGGCGCCGGAGAATGAGCAACACCTGAACTTAACGGAGTGACCACCATGCCCAAATCAATCGTTGCCGCCCTGCAGATCGGCGCCTTGCCCGGTGGCAAGGCTGAGACCCTGGAGCAGATCCTGAGCTGGGAAACCGCGATCATCGAGTCCGGCGCCGCGCTGGTGGTGATGCCCGAAGCTTTGCTCGGCGGTTACCCGAAAGGCGAGGGGTTCGGCACGCAGCTGGGTTATCGCTTGCCGGAAGGCCGCGAGGCCTACGCCCGTTACTTCGCCAACGCTATCGATGTGCCGGGGGCGGAAACCGAAGCGCTGGCCGGGCTGTCGGCGCGTACCGGGGCCAACCTGGTGATCGGCGTGATCGAGCGGGCCGGCAGCACTTTGCATTGCACCGCGCTGTATTTCGACCCGCAGGCGGGCTTGGTGGCCAAGCACCGCAAACTGATGCCCACCGGCACCGAACGGCTGATCTGGGGCAAGGGCGACGGCTCGACGCTGCCGGTGCTCGACACTCAGGTCGGCAAGCTCGGCGCAGTGATCTGCTGGGAAAACATGATGCCGCTGATGCGCACGGCGATGTACGCCAAGGGCATTGAGGTCTGGTGTGCCCCGACAGTGGACGAGCGCGAGATGTGGCAGGTGAGCATGCGCCACATCGCTCATGAAGGGCGCTGTTTTGTGGTCAGCGCCTGTCAAGTCCAGGCCTCGCCGAATGAGCTGGGCGTGGAAGTTGCCAACTGGCCGGGGGATCGGCCGCTGATCGCCGGCGGCAGCGTGATCGTCGGGCCGATGGGCGATGTGCTGGCCGGGCCGTTGCGCGGCGAGGCCGGACTGCTTACCGCCGAGATCGACACCGCCGAACTGGTGCGCGCCCGCTATGACTACGACGTGGTCGGCCACTATGCACGGCCGGATGTGTTCGAACTGAGCGTCGACGAGCGGGTGAAACCCGGCGTGCGTTTTACGGTTTGACGGTTAATCGGCGCCGCCATTCTTCGCGGGTGATTTCCCAGATTTCCCGTGGGAAGCGACCGCCGACAAAGTCGTCCTCATCGGTGCGGATCAAGCGCATGCCACTGCGCTCCGAGAGCTTTCGCGAACCGAGGTTCGGTGCGGCTTTCGGTACGCGCATCAACGGTTGATCGAGGATTTCGAACCAATACCGGGTCACGGCTTCGCTGGCTTCGGTCATCAGGCCCTGACCCTGCCACGCCGGGGCGAGCCAGAACCCACGGTGGTTGTCCGGCTCGTCCATCAGGCTTATGTTGCCGATCAATTGCTCTGGCGCCGATCTGAGGCGAATCGTCCAGTGCCACTCTTTGCCGGCCGCAACGGCAGGCAGCGCAATGTCACGCAGGTAGGTGAGGGCGCCGTCGTCCGGGTAAGGCCAGGGCACGAAGACATTCAGATACCGCACCACTTCCCAGTGGGGAAATTGCTGCTGGATGGCCTCGGCATCCGCGAGTTCAAGCGGACGCAAAATCAGCCGTTCGGTATACAGCGTGGGCGTGTCTTGCATAAACCACGACTTCCATGTTCTGACAGTGGGCCGTGCAGACTACCGCATCTTTACCAGGTTGCGGCACTGGCCCTCGGCAGACTGAGCTTGCCGGTATCGACAAAGCGCATCGTGCCAAACAGCCCGCCCGCCAGTTTGCCGCGCAGCACATAGGGCAGGTTGTCGAGGGTTTGGGTCTGGCTCAGGCCGAGGGTCTGGCGCAGCACCGAGAACGCGGAAATGCTCACGGGGACGCTGACGATTGTTTCGGAGAATCGTGGAATCGAGCCGGTCTGATCGCTCACACCCGACGCCAGCGAGTGGCCGTTGACCTCCAGATCCAGCGCGATGCCGTTGTAGTCGATGGGCGTTTCATTGGGGTTCTGCACGCGCAGCTTGATCGCGAAGCGCACTTCCAGATCCTGGCTCGGCAGCGGTTCGAGGCCGACCACGTTGATGTTCACCGGGTCGCGGTTGGGGAACAGCGCGCAGGCGCTGAGGGAGAGCAGAAGCAGGGACAGGATGACGGCTTGGAGGCGGCGCATTGATGCTCTCTCATTGAAAAAGGGCTGAACCGTTGCCGGTATCAGCCCTTTTTGATGGAGCGGACAGGATCAACGGTTCAACTGTGCGACAGCGGCGTTTGTTGCGGGTTCAGCTTTGGCCGGCAGGTCGGGGTTTTCCATGACCTGAAGGATAGAGGCTTCCGGATCGAAGTCATCTTCTTCCAGCTCGATGAATTCTTCCGGCAGGAAGATATTCAGCACGATGGCACACAGCGCGCCGACGGTGATCGGCGATTCGAAAATATTGCGCAGCGCCTGCGGCAGCTCGCGCAGCACTTCCGGCACGGCGGCGATGCCCAGACCCATGCCGACGGAAATCGCCACGATCAGCATGTTGCGCCGATGCAGGCCGGCCTCGGCGAGGATCTTGATCCCGGCCACCGCCACAGTGCCGAACATCACCAGCTCTGCGCCGCCGAGCACCGGTTTCGGCATCAGTTGCAGCACCGCGCCGATCATCGGGAACAGGCCCAGCAACACCAGCAGACCGGCAATGAAGAACGCCACGTAGCGGCTGGCCACGCCCGTCAGCTGAATCACCCCGTTGTTCTGGGCGAAGGTCACCATCGGCATGCTGTTGAACACCGCCGCCATGGCCGAGTTGAGGCCGTCGGCGAGCAGCCCGGACTTGATCCGGCGGATGTACAGCGGGCCTTTGACCGGTTGCCGCGAGATCATCGAGTTGGCAGTCAGGTCACCGGCGGCTTCCAGCGGCGACACCAGGAAAATCACCGCCACCGGCACGAACGCCACCCAATCAAAGTTGAAACCGTACTTGAACGGCACCGGTACGCTCACCACCGGCACTTCGGGCAGATTGGCGAAGTCCACGGTGCCCATCAGCCACGCCACCACGTAGCCGAGGGTCAGGCCGATAACGATTGCGCCTAACCGCAGGAACGGCACGTCAACCCGGTTCAACACCACGATGGTGCCCAGCACCAGCGCTGCCAGGAACACGTGACTGGCCGCGCCCAGATCCGCCGCGCCGAAGCCGCCGGCAATGTCGGTCATCGCCACTTTGATCAGCGACAGGCCCATCAGCGTGATGATGGTGCCGGTCACCACCGGGGTGATCAGCATGCGCAACTTGCCGATGAACTGGCTCAGCACCACTTCGATGAACGCCGCGAAGAAGCACACGCCGAAGATCGTCGACAGGATTTCATCGGTGCCGCCGCCCCGGGCCTTGACCATGAAGCCGGCGCTGAGAATCACGCTGATGAAGGAAAAACTGGTGCCTTGCAGGCACAGCAGCCCCGAACCGACCGGGCCGAAGCGCTTGGCCTGAACGAAGGTGCCGAGGCCCGAGACGAACAGCGCCATGCTGATGAGGTACGGGATTTCGCTCTGCAGACCGAGGGCGCCGCCCATGATCAGGGTCGGGGTGATGATGCCGACGAAGCTGGCCAGCACGTGTTGCAGGGCGGCAAACACCGTTGCGGTGAAGTGCGGACGGTCGTTGAGGCCGTAGATCAGATCGTTGTTGCGCGGGGCTTTTTCAGAGACGGTCATGGTGGTTTGCGTGCCGCAATGCGGGGCCGGGTCGGAAAATGGGTGCGCAGGATGCCGTAAGCGGGAGACGAGGGCAACGCATTAAAACTGCCCAAAAGGTCAGGTTCGACCAAAGGCGCAGAGCAGATCCTGCTCAAAGGCTTTCTGCGCATCGCCGGGTACTTGCGCCCGATGCCGGGCCAGATGGAACGCCACGTCAAAGCTCAACTCGCCTTCGCGCACCGGGCGCAGCAAGCCTTTGTCCTGCCATTGGCGGGCGTAGTGGTTGGGCAGATAACCGACATGCTTGCCGGACAGAATGAAGGCGAGGGTGCCTTCGACCTGTTCCGAGCGTGCCGAGCAGACCTTGCCCTGAAATGGCTCGTCACTGCGCAAAAACCGATACGGGTGATCGACCCGGTCGCAGGCCTGCAACGCCGCGTCATCAGGGGCCTCGTCGGTAAACAGCGGATGGCCGGGCGCGCAATACAGATGCTGGGTTTCGCTGAACAGTTCGCGGTAGTCGAACGCGCTCTGCACCTGGGAGAAGTAACCGATGGCCAGGTCCAGCCGCTGTTGCAGCAGCAGGCGTTCCATTTCGCCGGGCATGGCGCTGATCAGCTCGATGCGCACCGATTCGTCCCGCTCGCGAAACCGGCGGATCGCATCCGCCACCCGTTGCAGCACCGACTGATCGACCGCTTCCGACAGACCCAGCCGCACTTCACCGATCAATCGTCCGGCGACGCCGTTGGATTGATGGCGGAAGGTTTCGATCGAATCGAACAGCGCCCGGGCGGCAATCAACAGCTGTTCGCCCTTGGGCGTCAGGCTGAAACCGGCCTTGCCACGGTTGCACACCCGATAGCCGAGACGGGTTTCAAGCTTGGCCATTTGCTGGCTGATGCTCGACTGGCTCAGGCCCAGTTCGCCTTGAGCAGCACTGAAACCATTGGATTCGACCACGCCGAGAAACAGCCGCAGAAGCTGAAGATCGACATCGTGGAGCTGACCGAGCATCACATTACTCCGGGATAAAGTCAGGTTAACAAACTTGATATTTCTCGAATGTATCCGACGGCGCATCCTGCCACCACTTCCTTCGGTCAGGTGTTCGTCATGGCTCCCGTCTTCAAGCTGTGTTTGCCCGCGTTGTTGCTTACCGTCTCCATCGCCGCCCAGGCCGAAGAGAAGACGCTCAATCTCTACAGCTGGGCCGATTACGTGGCGCCGGAAACCTTGCAGCGCTTCGAAAAGGAAACCGGCATCCACGTGCGCTACGACACCTTTGATACCTCAGAGGTGTTGGAAACCAAGCTGCTCACCGGTGGCAGCGGTTACGACGTGGTGGTGCCTTCGTCCAGCGTGCTGGCCCGTGGGTTGGCCGCCGGCGCGTTGAAGGAGATCCCCCACGAAGGGCTCAAGGGTTACGCCAATCTTGATCCGGATCTGCTGGAAAAACTGGCGGCGGTCGATCCCGGCAACCGTTACGGCGTGCCTTACACCTGGGGCACGCTCGGCCTGGGCATGAACGTCGACGCCGTGAAGCAGCGGCTGCCCGACGTGCCGCTCAACAGCCTTGATCTGCTGTTCAAACCCGAATACGCCAGCAAGCTTAAGGATTGCGGGATCGCGATTCTCGATTCGCCACAGGAAGTGATCGGCCTGGCGCTGCACTATCTCGGGAAAGATCCCTACAGCACCGACAAGAAAGATCTGGCCGCCGCCGAAGCCTTGTTACAGCAGTTGCAGCCCTCGGTGCTGTACGTCGCCACCGGTCGGCAGATCAATGATCTGGCCAACGGCAGCGTCTGCCTGGCGCTGACCTACAACGGTGACGCGAGTATGGCCGCCGATCAGGCGCGCAAGGCCAACAAGCCGTTCGAAGTCGCTTACCGGATTCCCAAGGAAGGCACGCTGGTGTGGCAGGACAACCTCGCCATCCCGAAAGACGCGCCCCACCCCGAAGCCGCAAGGACTTTCATCGAGTTCATGTTGCGCCCCGAATCCGTGGCGGCGCTGACCAATACGCTGTTCTTCGCCACCGCCAACCAGGCCGCCATGCCGCTGGTGGATGAGGCGGTGCGCAGCGATCCGGACATTTTCCCAAAACCCGAAGTGCGCGAGCGGCTGTACGCCGACCACAGCATGAGCCTCAAGGACATGCGCCAGCGCACACGCCTGTGGACCACTTTCCGTAGCCGCCAATAGCCTTTCATAACAACAGGAGCACACCGATGGACGTGCCAGTGCAAAACGATCAGGCCCTGACCCGTGACAGCCTTTACGGCACTGCTGCCGAAAGCACTTACGCCGGGATCACCAGTTTCATGCGCCGACGCTACAGCCGCGACCTGCGCGGCGTGGACGTGGCGGTCAGCGGTGTACCGTTCGACACCGCCACCAGCAACCGTCCTGGCGCACGTTTCGGGCCGCGCGGGATTCGCGCGGCGTCCACCGGGATTGCCTGGGAACGGCACTGGCCATGGACGTTCGACCCGTTCGATCATCTGGCGGTGATCGATTACGGCGATTGCGACTTCGATTACGGCTCGCCGCACACCATCCCGGAAAGCATCGAGGCTCACGCCGAGCACATCCTCGGTTCCGGCAGCGCCATGCTCACCTTCGGCGGCGATCACTTCATCAGCTATCCGCTGCTCAAGGCCCATGCGCGCAAGCACGGCACGTTGTCGCTGATCCACTTCGATGCCCACAGCGACACCTGGCCGGACGAGGGCGGCAAACGGGTCGATCACGGCACCATGTTCTGGCACGCAGCGCGGGAAGGGTTGGTGGATCCGGCGCGTTCGGTGCAGATCGGTTTGCGCACCACCAATGACGATCATCAGGGCTTTCAGGTGCTCGATGCGCGGCAGGTGCATCGCCGTGGTTGCGAAGCAATTGTTGACGCGATTCGCGCGCGGGTCGGCGATCACCCGGTGTACCTGACGTTCGACATCGATTGTCTGGATCCGGCCTTTGCGCCGGGCACCGGTACGCCGGTGTGCGGCGGCCTGAGCACAGTGCAGGCGCTGGAGATCCTTGGCGGCCTGCGCGGGATCAATCTGGTGGGCATGGACGTGGTGGAAGTGGCGCCGGCCTATGACCATGCGGATGTGACGTCGCTGGCGGCGGCAACCCTGGCCATGGAGATGCTTTGCCTGTACGCGGCCAGGCATAAAGTCGACGCGTGATCCCCTCCGAGCCTGGTGAAAGCTCCTGACAATTTCTGACACCAGGCTCTGCTAAGCTCCGGCAAATTTTCTGCCCAGAGCCTCACACCGTGTCGCGAACCACTCGACTGTTGACCCTGTTGCAAGTGCTGCGTGGCAAGAAGCGCCCGGTCACCGCAGCAACACTGGCCTCCGAGCTGGAAATCTCCGAACGCACCCTCTATCGCGATATCGCCGAACTGACCGCCCTCGGCGCGCCGATCCATGGCGAGGCGGGCATCGGGTATGTGCTGCGCAGCGGTCTGTTTCTGCCGCCGCTGATGCTCAACGCCGACGAGACCGAAGCCATCGTGCTGGGCCTGCGGTATGTCGATCAGCGCGGCGACGAGGTGCTGAGCAAAGCGGCTGCGGATGCACTGGCGAAAATCGCTGCGGTGCTGGACCCGCAGGCCCAGGAGGCGCTGCGCAATCCGACCGTCATGCCCGGGCCGCCGGGTTACGGTTTTCCGCAAAACGCCGTGCCGTTGAACGTGTTCCGCCACGCCATCCGCGATCAGGCCAAGCTGCACATCGATTACGCCGATGCGCAGCAGGTGCAAAGCCAGCGGTTGATCTGGCCGCTGGCGCTGGGTTTTCTCAACGAGGTGCGGATCATCGTCGCGTGGTGTGAATTGCGCGGTGCCTATCGCACGTTTCGCACCGACCGGATTGCCGCCGCCAGCCTGCAGGGCGAGCGCTATCCGGGGCGTCGCAGCGACCTGCTGCGCACCTGGCAGCGGCTGATGCAACTGGACGAAAACGGCCGTTTCACTCCTGACAGGAATTGACGCAGGGCTGTTCTAGGATGGCGACAGAACCCGAAAAAAGGAGCTGCACTCATGTTCCATCCCACCTCGATACTCGCCCCGGCCATCGTTGAGTACATCAATGCTGCCAATGCTCGCGATACCTCCCGGGTCGGCAGTTTTTTTGCCGAGGATGCCCATGTGTTCGATGAAGGCCATCATCAGGTCGGCCCGCAGGCCATCGCCAATTGGATGCAGGACACCGCCCAGCGCTATCAGCCACGGGTCGAAGTGCTCGGCGTCCAGCAGCGCACCGGCAAAGTACTGGTGCAAGGGCTGATCTCCGGAACGTTTCCCGGCAGCCCGCTGGAGCTGCGTTACACGTTCCGCCTCAACGAACAGGGCAAAATCGCTCGGCTGGATATTTCCCTGTAGCCGTCGTGGCATACTGCCGCGCATGACTTTCGACTCCCCCCTGAGCGCCTGGCAATATGCCGTCGACCACAAGGGCTTCATCCAGGATGAAGCCCAGGAACACGCGGTCTGGGCCTTGCAAAAATGCCATGAAGCCCTGCACGCCGGTGTCCGTTCGGTCACCGGCGTTTACCTGTGGGGCCCGGTCGGGCGCGGCAAGACCTGGCTGATGGATCAGTTTCATCAGAGCCTGCGGGTGCCGGCGCGGCGGCAGCACTTTCACCACTTCATGGGCTGGGTGCACCAGCGTTCCTTTCAGTTGACCGGGATCGCCGATCCATTGCGGGTCCTGGCCCGTGAGCTGGCGGCTGAAGTGCGAGTGCTGTGTTTCGACGAGCTGTTCGTCAATGACATCGGCGACGCGATCATTCTCGGGCGCTTGTTTCAAGTGATGTTCGACGAGGGCGTGGTGGTGGTCTGCACTTCCAACCTGCCGCCGGATCAGCTGTATGCCGACGGCTTCAACCGCGACCGCTTCCTGCCCGCGATCACCGCGATCAAGCAGCACATGCAAGTGGTCGCGGTAAACGGCGCCGAAGATCATCGATTGCATCCCGGCGCCATCGAGCAGCGTTACTGGGTCACTCAGCCGGGGCAGGGCAGCGCGCTGAGCCAGGTGTTCGACGCCTTGGCGGCCGGGCAAACCGTCAGTGGCGAACCGGTGCCGGTCGGTTACCGTGCCCTGAACGTGGTGCAGGCCAGCGATTCGGTGCTGTGGTGCCGTTACGCCGACCTGTGCGAGCAACCGTTCGCCGCCATGGATTTCATCGCGCTGTGCGACACCTACCGGGCTATCCTGTTGAGCGAGGTGCCGAACCTCAGCGCGAAAAAACGCGAAGGGCGGATCGCCCGTGGCACCGAGGATGGCGCGGAGCGGGTGGTGGCCGGCGATCGCGAATTGCCGCAGTTGTCGGTGCACGACGACGGCGTGCGCCGCTTCATCGCGCTGGTCGACGAGTGCTACGACCGCAAGGTGCCGCTGTTCATCGAGGCTGAAGTGCCGATGGACGCGCTGTATACCGAGGGCTATCTGGAATTCCCGTTCCGCCGGACCCTCAGCCGCTTGCAGGAGATGCAGCTGCAACGCTTCGCCGAGACCTGAAACACGGAGGCACCGCATGACTCAGCCCCTGTCCCACCATTTGCTGACCATGGCTTATCAGAATGCTTGGGCCAACCATCGACTGGCCAAGGCCTGGAGCCAGCTCGACGACACGGAGCTGGCGGCGCCACGGGCCAGTTTCTTCCCGAGCATCCGCCTGACCCTCAACCACATCCTCACCTGCGACTGGTTCTACGTCGACGCGCTGGAGCGTGAGTTGCGCGGTGACGAACCGCATCCCGATTGCTACGTGTTCTTCAACGCTGACGAACCCTTCACCGAGTCACAGGCCTTGCGCCGTGAACAGGCCCATGTCGACCGCAGGCTGATCGCCTACTGCGAGCAACTGCGCGATGCCGATCTGGGGCGCATTGTCACCATCGCCCGCGACACGCCACAGCACGACAGCCGTCTGCGGATGATCTCGCACCTGTTCGAACATCAGATCCACCACCGTGGCCAGGTCCACGCGATGCTCAGCGGCACCTCGGTAAAACCGCCGCAACTGGACGAGTTTTTCTGTGCCGGCGAATCCGGTATGCGAGCCGAGGATTTCGCCGAACTGGGCTGGACCGAAGAGCTTATCTGGGGGCACTGATGTCTTGGATTCTGCCGACCCAGGATCAGCAGGCATAAAAAAGGGCGCCCGCAAAGGGCGCCCAACTGTCATCTGCGAGGCCAGAGCCGGGCCAGCGCAGGTCCATCGGTAAAGCGTTCGCTCAAGGGCGATAGGACTCGGTGACCTGGGCTGTCTGGTCGTCCGGGACCTTGAGTTCGTTGGTCTTCGCCTCAGCCTGCTGGCTCTGTGCGGAATGAACCGGGAAGTTTGCCCAGTAATGTCTCATGCGCTCGGCGCCGCCTTCGGCGAATGCGCTGGCGGATGCCAGGGTGAGTAGACCGGCAAGGATTGCAGTCGTGGTTTTCATGGTGCCTCCTACGAAAAATGTCGGAGCCGTTCATCCATGAATCTAAGCCTCGGGGCGCAGTGTCCGTCGAGGGCATTAACAAGAGGTTAACGCTCGTTCAGTGTAGGTTTTACCGTAAGTTTCCAGGGCGTATCGGATGAACGCTGCACGCGCAAATGACGCGTGCAGGTCGCGGGGGAAGGGCGTCAGAGTTTCCAGTCGAGACTTAGCGTGACGGTGCGTGGATCGCCCCAGTACACGCCGTTATAGAAGCCGACGTTGTCGTAATACTTCTTGTCGAACAGGTTGTCGACGTTGAGGGACGCGGACAGGTGTTTGTCGAACTCGTAGCGCGACATCAGTTTCACCACCGTGTAGGCGTCCTGACTGATTCGCGCACGCTCGGTGATGATCCGGCCATTGGCACCGCGCCCGACCGGGCGGTTGGCGTTGCCGTAGACGTCGCTCTGCCAGTTCACCGCGCCGCCCACGGTCAGGGCATTCCAGTTGCCCGGCAGGCGATAGGCCGTGGACAGGCGGAGCAGGTTCAGGGGCTGGTTGGTGTTGGTGCGGTTTTTCTCGCCGTTGACCGAGTGGGTGTAGGTATAGCCGGCGGTCATGTTCCAGCCATCGAGGATTTCGCCCGAGACCTCGGCTTCGAACCCGTTGACCTTGTTGCCCTTGCCGCCGGACTTGTAGAACTGCTCACCGGTGTCCGGATCGGGCAGCACCGACTCATCGACCTCGGCGACGTTGTCCTGCTTGCTCCAGAACACGGCGGTGGACACGTTCAGACGCTCCTCCAGCAAGCTGCCTTTGAGCCCCACTTCATAGTTGCTGCCAACCACCGGATCGATGTAGTTGCGACTGGCGTCACGCACGGCCTGCGGTTTGAAAATGTCGGTGTAACTGACGTAAACGGTGTACTCCGGTGTCAGGTCGTAGAGCAGGCCGGCGTAGGGCGTCCACATGTCGTTGTGTTGCTGGCTGCTGGCATCGACGCCGGTCAGTTGCAGGTTCTGATCGTAGGCGTAGGTCTTGCTCGAGGCCTCCCAACTGCCGTAGCGGCTGCCCAGCACCGCGTGCAGTTCGTCGGTCAGGCTCAGGCGCGTGGCAAGGTAGCCTGCCTTTTGCCGAGTACTGTCCTTGAAGCTCGGCAGGCGGGTGGTGGTGTCGGGGAACTTGTTGATGCCGCCCATGTATTTCCAGTCGCGCACGCTTTCGTAATCGGATGCGCGCGGGCCATCAACGTTGTACGGATCGTTCGAGCGGCGCTCGGCCTCGCCGTAGCCGAACATCAGTTCGTGTTCGCGGCCAAACAGCGAATAAGGGCCGGACAGATTGAGGTCGTAGGCGCGCATGCTCTGGTCGCCGATCATGTGGCCGATGGTCGCGGTCATGCCGCTGCGGTCAGGCTCCGGGAAGCCGGAGCCGGCGTAGTAGACCTTGCCGTCACCGTCGCTCTTGCGGTGGGTGTAGGCCGCCTTCAAATGCCAGCCGGCCGCCAGTTGCTGATCGAGGGTGGCGAACGCGGTCTTGTCGCGCAATGGCCATGAGCTCCACGAAGTCGCCATATTGGTCGAACGACCGAGACCGGCCTTGCTGCCGTCGGCATTCCAGTACGGCGTGGTGCCCCACGAGGTGCCTTGCACCTGCTTGTCCTGGTAGTCGTAACCGACGGCCAGCACGGTGGAGTCGGTCAGATCCGCTTCGAGGATGCCGTAGCCGACTTCCCGTTGCAGGGCGTACTTGTCTCGGAACGACTGGCTGTCGCGGTAGGCCAGCACACTGCGCCCGCGCAGGCGTCCGTCAAACGCCAGCGGACCGCCCACATCGACGTAGCTGTAGTAGTCGTCATAGCTGCCACCGCTGGCGCCGGCCTGAGCCTGCCATTGTGCGGTGGGGCGTTTGCGCACCATGTTGATGGTGGCAGAGGGGTCGCCTGCGCCGGTCGTCAGGCCGGTGGCACCGCGCACCACTTCGATACGATCGTAGATGATGGTGTCGGCGTCGCTCTTCATGTAGCTGAAGGTATTCAGCATGCCGTCGATCTGGAAATTGTTGATCGAGTAGCCGCGAGACGAATAGTTGACCCGATCCGAATCGTTGTGCTGCACCACGACGCCTGTGGTCTGGCTCATGGCCTCGGACAATGTACCGAGCTTGAAATCATCCATCTGCTGACGGGTGATCACGGACACTGATTGCGGGGTCTCCTTGATCGACAGGTTCAACCGCGTCGCCGTGCTCATCGCGCCAGTGGTGTAGGCGTGGGTGTTTTCGGTGGTACTGCCCAGGCCTTCGGCGGTGACACTGGTGGAGGCCAACTCCAGGGCCGGCGCAGCGGAGGGCGACTGTTTTTCCTGGTCGGTTTCAGCCAGCAGATCCGGGCTCAGTGCAACACTGCACAGACCGAGGGTGAGGGTCATGGAACGGGTGATGGGCGCAAACATCGCAGCCGACTCCTTGTCTTCGAGGGAAAAATTCCGTTTGCTCAAAGACGAAGGCGGGCAGTGCGATTTAGTGTCAAACGATAAATATTGTTATTTGAAAATGTTTCGCCGATATGAAAAAAGGGCCGTTTCCGGCCCTTTTTGTTACTGCTGCAACACCACTTCCGTGGTCGTGGCCGCGGGTTTTTTCGGCTTCATCAGGCTGAAGTCGATCAGGGCCCGCTGCTCGCGTTCGTAAGGGTTGCCGATCAACAGTGGGCGTGGCTTGAAGCTGTCGCTGACCAGGCTCTTGCTGCGATCCAGTTCATCGAAACTCAAACCGGCCAGGTCCGCCCAGGTGTGGATCAGGTGCGAGCTGCTGTAAGGGCGGCTCAGATCCCCGGCGAAGCTCCAGTCGTGGTGGGCTTTCCACTTTGGCGACGCCCAGGCCATGAACGGAATGGTGTACATCGGCGCCGTCGGCTTGTTTTCGTTGCGACCCAGCGTGCTGTGGCCCACCGAGTCGAACACGTCTTCACCGTGGTCGGAGAGGTACAACAAAAAGCCGTTCGGATCGGATTTGGCGTAATCCTTGATCAGGCTCGAGACCACGAAGTCGTTGTACAGCACCGCGTTGTCGTAGCTGTTGTAGGTCGGCACCTGATCGTCACGCACACCGGCCGGAACGCCGTTGCGATCCTGGAACTTGTCGAAGCTCGGCGGATAACGGTACTGGTAGCTCATGTGCGTACCGAGCAGGTGCACGACGATCAACTTGCGCGGCGCCGCGTCGGCCAGGGCCTTGTTGAACGGCTCGATCACGTCGCCGTCGTACTGCGCGGCGTTCTGGTTGCGGTTGTTGTTCAGGTACACCTGCTCGTCGGCCTGTTCGGAGAAGGTCGTGAGCATGGTGTTGCGTTTGGTCATGGTCTGCTGGTTGGTGATCCAGAAGGTCTTGTAGCCGGCCTGTTTCATCATGCTGACCAGCGACGGCGTGGACAGGTACAGGTCCGGGTTTTCTTCGTCGGCGAAGGTCAGCACCTGTTGCAGCGCCTCGATGGTGTAAGGGCGCGGGGTGATGACGTTGTCGAAAACCGTCAGCTGATCCTTGAGCTTGTCCAGTTCCGGCGTGGTTTTGCGCGGGTAACCGTAGAGGCTCATGCGCTGGCGGTTGGTGGATTCGCCGATCACCAGCACCAGGGTCGCCGGCTGATTGGCGCCCGAGTCCTTGAGGTTTTTCAGCGGCGGGATCTTGCTCGCGCTGTGCAGCATGCCCTGCATGTCGGCCAGGGTTTCCTGATAGCGGTGATAAGCCACGGCCATCTGCCACGGCACGGCGGGTTCGATGCGGGTTTCGAATTTCTCGAAGCCTTGCTCGAAGCTGCCGGTACGCATTGTCTGCTTGACCAGCGGATAACCGATCACGGCCACCAGGATTGCCATGGCGGCGACGAATGCCCGGCCACGGGGCAGGTATACCGGACGCAGTCGGGTCCACAGGAAATAGGCGAACGCGGTGTGCGCGAGGAACGCCGGGACCATCCACCAGGCGAAGTACTGGGTCATGTACTCGCCAGCTTCGGACACGTTCGACTCGAACATGATGAAGATCACGCTCTGGGAGAATTCCTGCTGGTAGATGAAGAAGTAACCCAGGCTGGCCATCGAGCAGGCCCACAACACCACGCCGATCAGCGCGGCGAGCAGACGGGTGCGTTTGGGGAACAGCAGCATCGGCGCGAGCCACACGGCGCTCATCACGAAGGCCTGGCGGAACCCGGTGAACCCAGAGGTGCCCGTCAACTGGATCAGCAGTTGGGTGATACCGGAGAAGTACCAGAAGAACACGAACAGCCAGATAAAACCGGCCCAGTCGAAACCTGTCGCAGTCGTATTGCTGCGTTTGAACACCGCCATTCAGCACTCCAGCTCAGTCGTTACATCCACCACCGGGCGTTTCATGCAAAGGACGCATGAGCCCGACGAACGGAGGCCATGCGCACAGACGCACGGCCAGAATGCGCGGGAGTATCAACAAGCGAATGTGAAAACTTTGTTAGTTGCCGAAAAGGGCAGGAGGTGCAGCATGTCGGGAACAGCAACGGCTGCTCCCGAAGCGGGCGGGGATCAGGCGTGGGGCGAGCGCTGTACGCGTGGCAAGGGCTGCGGCTCGGCGCCTTGGGTCAGCAGGCGCAATTGCGCGAGTTCCTGCTTGAGCTGGTCGCGTTCATCTTTCAACTGACGCAATTCATCACGACGGATGGTGACGTACAGGGTTTGTGGCGGCATTGCTGTGTGTACTGTGCCCATTGCTCACCTCGCAAATGGCGTGTCTCAACTGTAGTTCAGCCCCGAATTCGGTTGCTGACATACTATCGGCGCCGATTTTGATTTCTTTTGCTCGTGAATGGAACTTTTTTATTTTTCATGGTCGTTGTGTCTTCGGCACGTTTCCCGACGTTATCAGTCTGGATCGGGCACAATGCCCGGAAACTTCACACCGACGCTCTGGACTAAGCTCCATGATTCACGTTGGGCTATAACCTTTGACACACTTTTATTTGTAGTAAGGAGCATCAGCACATGCAACTCGGGATTATTGGACTGGGCCGCATGGGCGGCAATATTGCGCGACGTCTGATGCTCAACGGTCACACCACCGTTGTTTACGACCGCAATACCGCCTTTGTCGACACCCTGGCCGCCGAGGGCTCTACCGGCGTCGCCGATCTGCCTGCACTGGTCGCAGGCCTGGCCAAGCCGCGTGCGGTGTGGGTCATGCTGCCGGCCGGCGCACCGACTGAAGACACCATCGAAACCCTGAGCACGCTGCTCGAGGCGGGCGACACCATCATCGATGGCGGCAACACCAACTACAAGGACGACATCCGCCGGGCCAAGACCCTGGCCGAGAAGGGCCTGCACTACATCGACGTCGGCACCTCCGGCGGCGTCTGGGGCCTGGAGCGCGGTTACTGCATGATGATCGGTGGCGATGCCGAGACCGTTAAGCGTCTGGATCCGCTGTTCGCCGCGCTGGCGCCGGGCATGGGCGACATCCCGCGCACCAGGGACCGCAAGTCCGATGACCACCGTGCCGAGCACGGCTACATCCACGCCGGTCCCGCCGGTGCCGGTCACTTCGTGAAGATGATCCACAACGGGATCGAGTACGGGATGATGGCGGCTTTCGCCGAAGGCTTCGACATCCTCAAGACCAAATCCAGCGAGCTCCTGCCGGAAGATCAGCGTTTCGACCTGAACGTGGCCGACATCGCCGAAGTCTGGCGTCGTGGCAGCGTGGTGTCGTCGTGGCTGCTCGACCTGACCGCCGACGCCCTGGCGGTCGACCCGAAACTCGACGGTTTCTCCGGCTCCGTGGCCGACAGCGGCGAAGGTCAATGGACCATCGAAGCGGCCATGGAACAAAAGGTGCCGGTACCGGTGCTGTCCAACTCGCTGTTCTCGCGCTACCGCTCGCGCGGCCAGGGCACTTTCGGCGACAAGATTCTTTCGGCCCAGCGCTTCGGCTTCGGCGGCCACGTGGAGACTCCGAAGAAATGACCCATACGATCCGCAGGAAATCCAAGGCAGAACCCGCGCCACCGACCACGCTGTTTCTGTTCGGCGCCCACGGTGATCTGGTCAAGCGCCTGCTCATGCCGGCGCTGTACAACCTGAGTCGCGACGGCCTGCTGGATGATGGCCTGCGGATCGTTGGCGTTGACCATAACGCCATTACCGATGAAGCCTTCGCGCAGAAGCTCGAAGACTTCATCCGCACCGAAGTGGCAGCGAAAGTAGGCAAGGGCGATCAGATGCTTGATCCGGCCTTGTGGGCCAAACTCGCCAAAGGCATCAGCTACGTCCAGGGCGACTTCCTGGACGACAGCACTTATTCAGCCCTGGCGGCAAAAATCGCCGACAGCGGCACCGGCAATGCGGTGTTCTACCTGGCCACCGCGCCACGTTTCTTCAGCGAAGTGGTGCGCCGTCTCGGCAGCGCCGGGTTGCTCGAAGAAACCCCGGAAGCCTTCAGAAGGGTGGTGATCGAAAAACCGTTCGGTTCCGACCTGCAAACCGCCGAGGCATTGAACGCCTGCCTGCTCAAGGTCATGTCGGAAAAGCAGATCTACCGGATCGATCACTATCTGGGCAAGGAAACCGTGCAGAACATTCTGGTCAGCCGGTTCTCCAACAGCCTGTTCGAAGCGTTCTGGAACAACCACTACATCGACCACGTGCAAATCACCGCCGCCGAAACCGTCGGCGTCGAAACCCGTGGCAGTTTTTACGAACACACCGGCGCCCTGCGGGACATGGTGCCCAACCACCTGTTCCAGTTGCTGGCCATGGTGGCGATGGAGCCGCCGGCCGCGTTCGGCGCCGATGCGGTGCGGGGCGAGAAGGCCAAGGTGGTCGGCGCGATCCGCCCCTGGACTATCGAAGAAGCACGGGAAAACTCGGTACGCGGCCAATACAGCGCCGGTGAAGGCGCTGGCAAACCGGTGTCCGGTTATCGCGACGAGAACAACGTCTCGCCCGAAAGCACCACGGAAACCTACGTGGCGCTGAAAGTGATGATCGACAACTGGCGCTGGGTCGGCGTGCCGTTCTACCTGCGCACCGGCAAACGCATGAGCGTGCGCGACACCGAGATCGTCATCTGCTTCAAACCGGCGCCGTATGCGCAGTTCCGCGATACCGAGGTCGACGAATTGCAACCGACCTACCTGCGTATCCAGATCCAGCCCAACGAAGGCATGTGGTTCGACCTGCTGGCCAAACGGCCGGGGCCGGCGCTGAACATGGCCAACATCGAGCTGGGCTTCGCCTACAAGGACTTCTTCGAAATGCAGCCGTCCACCGGCTATGAAACCCTGATCTACGACTGCCTGACCGGTGACCAGACGCTGTTCCAGCGCGCCGACAACATCGAGAACGGCTGGCGCGCGGTACAGCCGTTCCTTGATGCCTGGCAACAGGACGCCAGTGTACAAACCTATGCCGCCGGCGAAGACGGACCGAAAGCCGCCGATGACCTGCTGACTCGCGATGGTCGCGTCTGGCATGGTCTCGGATGAGCGAGCCGATCCGTTTTTTGTTGAGTGACATGGACGGCACGCTGTTGCTGCCCGATCACAGCCTGAGTCAGCGCACGATTGACGCGGTTCGTTCGCTGCGCGAAGCGGGCGTGCTGTTCAGTCTCGCCACGGGGCGGCCGCCCAAAGCCATGCTGCAGCAGATCGAAGCGCTGGGTGTCGATCTGCCGACCGCTGCGTTCAACGGCGGCACGATCGTCAACCCGGATGGCAGCATTCTGGTCGCGCATTACCTGCCGGCCACGGCCGCGCTGACGGCGCTGGCGTTGTTTGCCGATCAGCCGGATGTCGAAATCTGGGTGTTCAGCGGTGGTGACTGGCTGCTCAAGGATCCGCACGGGCCGATGGTGCCGCGCGAGCAGCACGGGCTGGGTTATCCGCCGGTGGTGGTGGAGAGTTTCGAGCCGTATCTGGAGCGCATCGACAAGATCGTGGCCACCAGCAACAACACCGAACTGCTAATCGAGCTGGAGGCGCGTTTGCTGCCGAAGGTCGAGGGCCTCGCGCAGGTGTCGCGCTCGCAACCGGTGTACCTGGACGTGACGGCAGTCGAGGCGAACAAGGGCTCGGCGCTGGTCACGCTGGCTGGACACCTCGGTTTGCCGCTGGCGCAGACGGCTGCGATTGGCGATGGCGGCAATGATCCGGCGATGTTCCATGTTGCCGGGTTGTCGATAGCCATGGGGCAGGCAGAAGACGCGGTGAAGCGTCAGGCCGACGTGGTGACGGGGCCGAACACCGAGGATGGTGTGGCGCAAGCCATCGAAAAGTACATCTTGCCGCATTGATCGAGGCATAAAAAAACGGGAGCCTTTTCGGCTCCCGTTGTTGTTTTTACAGCCAGTAACTCACGGCATACCAGCCAAGCAATCCCATCACCACGGTGTAAGGCAACGCCATCCACACCATCCGCCCGTAAGACAACCGCACCAGCGGCGCAATCGCCGACGTCAGCAGAAACAGAAACGCCGCCTGACCATTGGGCGTCGCCACGCTCGGCAGGTTGGTGCCGGTGTTGATCGCAATCGCCAGCGTCTCGAAATGTTCGCGGCTCATATGTCCGGACAGGAACGCCTGTTTCACTTCGGTGATGTAGATCGTGGCGACGAACACGTTGTCACTGATCGCCGACAGCAAACCGTTGGCGATGAACAGCATCCCCGGTTGCTGCTCCGCCGGCAGTGCCAGCACCCATTGAATCAGTGGCGCAAACAGTTGTTGGTCGTGAATCACCGCCACCACGGCGAAAAACACTACCAGCAGCGCGGTGAACGGCATGGCGTCCTTGAATGCGCTGCCCAGTCGGTGCTCGTCGGTGATCCCGGTGAATGCAGTGATCAACACAATCACCATCAGGCCGATCAACCCGACTTCCGCAATATGGAACGCCAGCCCGGCAATCAGGATCAGCGCAGCGCAGCCTTGTACCAACAGGGCGGCGCGTTGGCGTGGCGTGCGTTCGGCGTTGTCTTCGGCGGCGTAGTTGGCGAGCACTGCACGTACGTTGTCCGGCAGCAGCGTGCCGTAGCCGAACCAGCGAAGTTTCTCCAGCAACAGGCAGGTCACCAGTCCCGCGACCAGCACCGGCAGCGACACCGGCGCGACCTTCTGAAAAAACTCGGCGAAGTGCCAACCCATTTCGTGGCCGATCAACAGATTCTGCGGTTCGCCCACCAGGGTGCAGACACCGCCCAGTGCGGTGCCGACCGCGCCGTGCATCAGCAGGCTGCGCAGGAAGGCGCGAAACTGTTCCAGATCCTCGTGATGCAGTTGGGGCAGATGCCGGTCATCGCTGAATTCGCTGTCCTGGCGCGGGTCGTTGCCGGAAGCCACCCGATGGTAAACCGAATAGAAGCCGACGGCGGCGCTGATGATCACTGCGGTGACGGTCAGCGCGTCGAGAAACGCCGAAAGAAATGCCGACAGAAAACAGAACATCAGGGCCAGCAGTGCCTTTGAACGCACGCCCAGCAGCAGGCGCGAGAACAGGAACAGCAGCAGGTCTTTCATGAAGTAAATGCCGGCGACCATGAACATCAGCAGCAGAATCACCGGGAAATTGTGCTGCAGCTCTTCGTACAGCGCCTGGGGCGTGGTCATCTTCAGCAGCAGCGCTTCGATCAGCAGCAAGCCGCCGGGCATCAGCGGGTAGCACTTGAGCGCCATGGCCAAGGTGAAAATGAACTCGATCACCAGCAACCAGCCGGCCGCGACCGGGCCGACAGTCCACAGCACCAGCGCATTGAGCAGCAGAAACCCGACGATGCACGCCTTGTACCAGCGGGGTGAATGCTCGAGAAAGTTGTGCGCGAACGCCTGGGCCATCGAACCGGACATTGGTTGCTCCTTGTATTAAGAAGCGCGCAAGTTGCCGTAAGCGATGGGCAAGATCAAGTGCAGTCGGATTCGCATCAGTGATTCAGATACCGCGCCACCATTGCACGGTAGTTGCCATCCAGCGAATAGCCGCCCACCAGAATTCCCCCGTCAGGCTGTATCGCCACCGAGGTGGCCGTATCGAGGCTGCGCCCCAGTCGCGTGCGCAACCAGCCATTCCCGGAACCGAAGCTTCGATCAAGGCTGCCGTTGGCCAGATAGCGGGCGACGATGAAATCGGCTTCAACACCGCCGATCGTCGCGCCAACCGCGATCATGCGTCCGTCCGGCATTACCTGCGCCGCGCTCCACTGGCAGCCGCTGGAGCCGATTTCCAGCAAATGCGGTTGACCACCGTTGCAGTGCAGGTCAGGGCGGCCGTTGCCATGGACAGACTGCGCCATGCATCGAATCGGATCGCGGCTGCTGCCAAAACAATGCAAATGCTCCGCCGACTGGATGACCTGATTGACCAGTGCACTGTGCCCCTGGACTTTGAAGGCCATGAAGCCGTCCACCGCAAAACGTTCATCGAGCTGGCCGTCCGGCAGGTAGCGGGCGAGCAGACCTTCCTGTGGGAAATCGATGGAGCCGGCCACCACGATTCTTCCGTCTCCTTGCAGCAGCACGCTGCCGAGCCAGGTATTGAGCAGCAAGTGGCGAACCATGACGAAGCCGCGACCGTTGAACGACGGGTCGAGTCTGCCATCGGGTGTGAGGCGGATCAGCATGCCGACGTGATCGGCCAGTTCGAAGTGATGGTTGGCGATCAACAGGATACGTCCGTCCGGTTGCACCGCAAAATCGCAGGCTTCGGCGCCCGGAACGCCCGGCGGCAACCAGGCGTCGCGGGTGCCCATGGACAGGTCGCCGGGCAAGCGAACGATTTGCCGGCCGTTGTCGCCGAAATCCGGGTCAGGCCGGCCTTGGGCGTCGAACAGGGCCAGGGCGGGAAGGGTGCAGTGTTCCGATTCATAGTGCAGGCCTGCCAGCAGAATCCGCCCGTCGGGCAAGACCTGAACCTTGCTGCCCGTCGCTTCGAATCCGCTGGCGAACCGGCCGATCACGCTGCCTTGATTGCCGAAACCAAGGTCCGCCGATCCGTCCCCGAGCAAGCGGGCCAGACCGAAGCAGTTGCCCTGAGCCGTGCCGACTTTGGCGGCGACCAGAATCCGACCTTGCGCATCAAGTGCCACGCTCTGGGTCAGGCTGGACGTACTGCCGGCGAAGTAAACCTGCGCCACGCCATTACTGGAAAAAGTTTTGTCGAGTTGTCCGGCGTTTTTCGCTAGCGTCGGCAACGCGATGGCGGTCTGGGTTGACATGCATGCTTCTCCTTGCGAGTCGACCGATTTCCGGGAGGCGGAACGGGTAACTGCATGAGCGAGACATTCAATCCCTGAATACGCGCAAGTACAACTGACAGAACTAACAGGTGGAGAGTCGCACTGTGCCAGAACAGTGTCTTTTTGAACCAGTCGCAAGCCTGCCAAGTATTCAGGCGCGAAAGTATCGAGGAAAGTTGTACAAAAGACTGAAGTTGGAAAAAGATTGGCAACTAACAGAAGAGGGCGGATGACTTGAGCGTCATCCGCATTACCCGTAACTATCAGTGTGGCATCGACCAGGATTGAAACGTATAGCCTTCTTCGCTCAGTTCGGCGCGGGCTTGTTGCAACAGGTGTTCAAGTTGCGCTGGATCAGAGTAGGCACTGCTTGGGATCTGGGTGCGACCGATGTGGGAGTTGGTGCGGTCGATCACGGTGAGGCAAAGTTCGCCATTGCCATCTTGTGGGGCCCAGGCGACGCATTGAAACGGTTCAAATGCGCGGTTGGCAATCAAAAGAGCTTCGTTGATACGGAGCGGGGCGGTCATGGGGTCTTCTCTCTTTAAGTGCCCAGTCAAGTGATGTGCCGTCGGTTGGGCTTACCGTTCGGCGAGTTACTTGTACTGATGCACGCAACCCGTTGGCAGGTCACACCGAATTTGAAGAAATTTCGAATTTCTTTCATACCTTCAATATTCCGACCGGTTTTTGAAAGCCTGGCGAAAGAATCAAGTCGATAGCTAACTAATAAAGCGCTTTCTTATAACTGCTTCACTTGTACACCTATAAGCAATCGATACAAGGCCCCGTCAAATTCTTGCTAATGTAACAGTCAGGTTCGCCAAATGACTGTTTTTACGATCATTTCCTAAAATTTGGCGCCAAGGAACAGTCATGAACGAAGCGCCTGCATTACGACGTTTACTGGTCGTCGACCCGTGCGACGACTGTCACCGATTGTTGCCGGGTTTGCGTGCCGTGGGTTGGGACGTCGACAGTTGCAGCCTGGAAAATGCCGCCGACCGAAGCTGCGATGTCGGCTTGCTGCGTTTACAGCCTTTTCACCTGGAACGTCCCGAAGCCGTCAAAGAACTGATCAGCCGCAGCGGCACCGAATGGATCGCCGTGTTGAATCAGGAAGTGCTGCGCTTGCAGAACGTCGGCGACTTCGTCTGCGAATGGTTTTTCGATTTCCATACCTTGCCGTTCGACGTCTCCCGGGTGCAGGTCACCCTCGGTCGCGCGTTCGGCATGGCGCGCCTGCGTGGCCAGGGCACGATTCATGTCGATCAGCCGGAGCACGAGCTGCTGGGCGACAGCAAACCGATCCGCGAGCTGCGCAAACTGCTGAGTAAACTGGCCCCCACCGAGTCGCCAGTGCTTATTCGCGGAGAAAGCGGGACCGGTAAAGAACTCGTCGCCCGGACCCTGCACCGGCAGTCGCAGCGCCACAGCAAACCTTTCGTGGCGATCAACTGCGGGGCAATTCCCGAACATTTGATCCAGTCCGAGCTGTTCGGCCACGAGAAAGGCGCGTTCACCGGCGCCCATCAGCGCAAGGTCGGACGTATCGAAGCAGCCAACGGCGGCACCTTGTTTCTCGATGAAATCGGCGATCTGCCACTGGAACTGCAAGCCAATCTGTTGCGCTTTCTTCAGGAAAAACACATTGAACGGGTCGGCGGCAGTCAACCGATCCCGGTTGATGTGCGGGTGTTGGCAGCGACTCACGTCGACCTTGAGGCCGCCATCGAGAAGAAGCGCTTTCGTGAGGATTTGTACTACCGGCTCAATGTGCTGCAAGTAGTGACCGCGCCGTTACGCGAGCGCCACGGCGATCTGTCGATGCTGGCCAACCATTTTTCCCATTTCTACAGTCACGAAACCGGCCGTCGTCCGCGCAGCTTCAGTGAAGATGCGCTGATTGCCATGGGCAAGCACGACTGGCCGGGCAATGTCCGCGAACTGGCCAACCGCGTGCGTCGGGGGCTGGTGCTGGCCGAAGGACGGCAGATCGAGGCCCGTGACCTGGGGCTGATCAGCCAGCAGTCGATCGCGGCACCCATGGGCACCCTTGAAGACTACAAGACCCGCGCCGAACGCCAGGCCCTTTGCGATGTATTGAACCGCCACAGTGACAACCTCAGTGTTGCCGCCAAAGTGCTGGGAGTCTCCCGGCCGACCTTCTACCGTTTGCTGCACAAGCACCAGATCCGCTAGGGCGCGGTGTTTCCTGGACAGGGAAGCTGAAAAGACCCGCTGCGACTTGCATCGCAGCGGGTCTTTTTATGGTATTGCGGTTAGAAGTAGTACGGGAATTTCAGGCTGAAGGAGAAGTCCGGAGCATCGTCCGTCATGCCGATGGACAGGTTGGGCACGATAGTCAGGTTGTCGGTGGCCGCGATGGTCATGCCGACGTTGAAGTAACCGGCGTTGGCGTCGCTGGACACCACCGATTCCCAATCCCCGCCATCCTGTTTCAGCTTGCTCTTGCGTTGCACCAGGTCCGAGACAGAGAACGACATACTCATCTTCTCGTTCAGTGCGAAGGCAACACCCGCGCCGATCTGGAAGCTGTCGCCGATGCGGACCTTGCCCGGGTTTTTCTGGTTGACGGTCGAACTGATGTCGTCGAACGATTCCTCGAAGTTATGGGTGTAGGACAGGCTGCCGAACAGCACGGCCGGGTCAAACGTCTTGACCAGCGAGATGCCCGGTGTGATCGACCAGACGCCGTTGCCGGTGGGCAGGGTGTCAGGCACGAACAGGTTCGAGTTGGCATCGGTCTGGCGCAGCTTGATCCCGAACGGATCCTTGCCGGTAGGCGCCTTGACCCGCAAGGAAACCACGGCGTCCGGGGTGTTGACCGACTCGTCCAGGAACTTGTACGCAATGCCGAAGTTGACGTCGCCCAGAGTCGGATCGCGGCTTACGTCCTGTTCGGTGGTGACGTTGGAGGCGCCGCCGTTGCCGCCACCGGACTGATAGGTCGATTCACGGTAGACCACCGGTACGTTCAGGTCGAACTGCCAGCGGTTGTCGAAGTTGTAGCGGCCCGTCAGGTCGAGGGTCCAGGTGTCGGCCTTGATCCGGTCGAGGTTGATGTTGCCGAGAAAAATCGAGTCCAGGGCGAGGAAGCCGTTGAGAATCAGCTGGCGGGTGTCATAGCGCGAATAGGTCACGCCGGTTTCAAAGCTGAACTTGCCACCGCCAAAGAATCCGCTGGCTTCGTCGTACAGGTTGGACACGCTCTGTGCCGGTTGCGAATCGTCGGCCAGCGACTGGCCATAGGACGCGCCACTGCCCCCGGCGGCGCCCCCCGACGCTGCTGCAGCCCCAGTCCCCGCAGCCACCCGGTTGCCTTTCATGTCCGAAGGCGATTTGGCCAAGCGTTTTGGGGGTGGAGAAGCGGGTTGCTCTTCGACCTGGCGGACTCGCTGTTCGAGCACCGCCAGGGCTTTCTGTTGTACTTCGTATCGTTGCTTAAGCTCCAGAAGTTCCTGTTTCAGGGCTTCTACATCGGCGTCGGGTGCAGCTTGCAACATTGCCGCGGGTAGAAGAGTACTCAAACATACAGCAGCACGCAGTGATACTGATCGATACATGAATAAGCCGTCCCTTTAAGCCCAATGATCGAGACTCAGCGTAGTTCAATATCCGATGTTGCGTAGTGCCCTGAGTTGAGTCAGGTTGCAGTCCAGTGCGCCGGCAGTCATGCCGTTATTGTTCAGGACAACGTTGAGTTGGGTCAGGTTGTTGACTACGTTCGCGTTACCCAGCAAGCGGGTATTTTGCAGCAGTCCGCCCTGGGCGACCTGTTGCAAGGCTGTCCCCTGATTGCCGGAGGCCTGAATGGCCATTTGCACACCGCCATTTGTGGCTGAAACCGCGACGCTGCCGGCACCGTTGCTGCCGGAAATGGTCTGGCCGGCCATCAAGGCCTGGCCTTGTGCAGGCATCAGTGCAGGTGCCTGGCTGGCTTCTTTGACGTTGATCGCAACGTTGTTGTAGGCGGAGTTGCCGTCGCCAGCGGCGCGCACACTCTGCGTCACACCCTGGCTGGAGTTGAGTCCCGCACCGCCAACGACCGAACCAGTGCCCAGTTCCGGGGTACTGCCGTTGCCGTGTTCCTTGATGGTCGAGACGTAGAATTCGGGTTTGACCGTTGCTGCCTGGAGTTGCATCGAGGCGGCTGCCCCAATCAGATCTCCACTGGCATTGCGCCAGGTACTGCTCATGACGATGCCGAAACTGATGATCCGGCCCGGCATGACGTAGCGACCGCGTAGCTCCGCGAGCTCCTGGTCCTTGATTTCAATGGGTTTGAATCCTGCATTGGCATAGCCTGACGCGCTCGCTGCCAGGCAGGCGGCGGCCAGCCAGTATGAGGTTTTCATCTGCTGCTCCCGGGACATCCAGCCCCACTCTTGTAATCGGCGATTAAAAGAAGTCGCTCTGTATGAACCCGAAGTCCATCAATTCAGCATCTTTGACCGGGTTGAAAGCATCCAGCGTGTTTTTGGCTGTCAGCGGTACCGGAGGACTGCGCAATGCATTGGTCTTGTCGTATCCGGGGCCGACGATGGCAAAGACAATGCCGTTCCAACCTTTGACAAAGTCATCATGGGAGTAGCGTTTGTGTCCTAAAACCGGGTCTCCGATGTAAACCCAATCCTTGTCCGCCCGCTGCATCACCACGAAATGCTTGTAGCCGCGAATTTCCATCAGTACCACCACCGGGATCGTGACTGCGTCGAGTTTTTCCGGTGGGATCTTGTAGCCCCTGGCGCGCATGCCGATGCTTTCTATGTAGCGCTTCATGTCGAGCATGGAGAAACCTTGAGTACGAACAAGGTCCTGGTCAGCGTTGACCAGCATGCCTTTGATGATGTGCTCTTCATCGACGTCGAGCCAATAAGCCTGGCGCAATACCGTTGCCAGTGCGGCGGCGCCGCAGCTGAAGTCGGTTTTCTGTTCGACGATGTCGGCAAACTTGCGCTCACGAATGCTTTGCACGTTCTTGTAGACGAGCGTGCCGCCAGGCAGGGCAGCAACAGGCATCTGGGCAGCCTGGGTCAGGCCGCAGAAGCAAAGCAGAGCGAGGAGGGCAGTCTTACGCATGATCGATACGCCTTTGGGACTGAGGAAAAGCCCCGTTTCCGGGGCTTTCGTTTCGATCGCGATTACATGCAGGCTTTGCAACCTGCGGCGATGGACAGCGAGTTGCTTTGTTGGTTGCCCACACCCGCCGAGACGTTGGCTCCGCCGTTGCCGGAGAAGTTGTTCATCGAGTTGGTCATGTTGGCATTGTTCACAACAGGTGCTTTCCAGCCATCTTTGGTCAGCACTTGCTGAGTGGTGACGCCAGCGAGGCCAAAGGTACCGACGGCTTCGAACTTGGCTTTCTGGTCATCGTTGCCGCCGTGGCCGCCGCCACGATTGCCATAACCACCGTGGTGGTCATCGTCTTCGATGGTCGCAGTGCCTTTGGCCTTGAACACGCCAGCGGCTGCGAAGGTACCGGTAAGGGTGTCTTTTTTGTAGGTCTGCACGCCTTTGTTGTCGACGACCAGGCCAGTGGAGGACTGGTTGGCAGCAGCAGCGGCAGTGGCTACACGACCACCCGATACGGCGATTGCCAGGTTGTTTTTCTGTTGGTTGAAGTTGCCGGAGGTCACGTTGATACCGATGTTGCCGGAACCATTGTTGCCTGCATTGTTGAGCGTGGCGTTATTGAAGGTGGACGAGTTTTTCACATAGTTGTTGTTGTTGACTTGAGTGGCACTCGAGGCAGCAACAGCGGTGCCGAAGATGAAGCTTTCGTCGGCAGTAGCCAGGGCCGCGGCGTTGTCTTGTTGGTTGCCGTCACCGGCTGCAACGTTGGCGCCCATGTTGCCGTTAGAGCCATTGAGCGAGTCACTGGCGTTGGCATTGTTGACGGTGCCCTGGTTTTTCACCACGTTGCCATCGCTGTTTTGTGCATCGAGCACTGCAGCGCCGGCGCCGGCGGTAATTTGCAGCAGTTGTTCCAGGGTTGGGCCTTTCGGACCATGGTTGCCATGACCGTTGCCGTGCCCGTTACCATGACCGTGATCATCATCACGACCGCCTGCCTGTGCTGCGATTGCCATCACTGCTGCGAGTGCGAAAACCAGTGGTTTGAGGGCCATTGTAGGTTTCATGGTGTTTCTCCGTGCTTATTAGTTGGTTAAGTGTTGGTACTTTCTAATTGCACTGCTTTTGTTGTTTGGGTCAGTCAGCGACCCGGATGCTCAGGGTGTTAGCCATTCGGTTCCCCACCCCGGCACTCTGGTTCACCTGGATTACCCCTCGGCTGCCGGTGAAGGCCTGATCACTTGTCGTGACCTGGCGACTGCCGGGTGAGGTGCCAGTTGCTCCTGAGCTCGGTAACAACGCCACGTTCTGTTGGGAAAGGGCGCTATCGTCAACGGCCTGCGGGCCAGCACTGATGCTGACGCGCGTGACGTTGGCCATCTGGTTGTTGGCCCCGGCGCCCTGGTTCACGCCAAGGATCCCGTTGCCGTTACTGAAAGAGGTGCCGCCGATGTTGGCGCTCGCGTTGATCGAGCGGTCGGCGGGGGTGTCGATTTTCTGCTGCACGCTGGTCTTGGCGTGGGACTCGGTGCCAATGGCAATCGCCTTGACGTTGGCCTGCTGCATCTGATCGCCAGCGGCCTGGTTGACGTTGAAGTTGCCGCGGTATTGAGCACCGGAGTCTTGAATGTTCGCGTTGTTCACAGCGCTGGGATCGGCCATCACACTGGAGCAGCCGAGCAGGGCAAGCAGGAGCAGGGAACGATTCATGTCACTGACCTCCAGCCATGCGGGTCAACGGAGCGAGACCGGAACTCATCGCGCGGTTTACGGTATTGGAAATCGAGCTGCCGGCACCGCCGCCATGACCACCACTCATGCCGGGCAGGCCGTTCTGGTTGGTCAGGTTGTTCATGCCGGGCAGGTTCGAGCTGGGGGTGTTGATGTTGCCGCGAATGGAAGAGCCGCTGGCTACACGGGCAAAGTCACCATCACTGAGTTCGGTATTGCTGAGCGTCGAATTGATGCGGGCAGACGGGTTGGCATTGACGGTGGTGGGATAGGGGTCTTTGCCACCGCTGCGGCCGATCGGGATCGGCTGGACATCACGATTGAGCACGATCACGCCATTGCCTTCGGCCTGAACGTTGAAACTGAGAAACGGGCTGGCGGCTGATCCGATCAGCAGAAGGCAGGTAAAGGCTTTTTTGATATTCCCCACGGCGGCAATTCCTTCTTCAGTGGGCTGAGCCTGTTCAGCGTTGTGAAGGAGAGAGCGAAAGCTGTGCCGCTTTTGAAATGTCTTTGAGTTTCAATGTGTTGAGTGGATTGAGCGTGGGGCTGATACAACAGCTGTTTCATCGATGAAACAAAACACTGCCTGCGCAACCCGTTAAAGACAGTGCAAAGCTCTGGACCAAGGGTTTGCGCGCAGGTGTTTCAGTGGCGTAACAAGTCGGATGACAAAGGGATGAAGGGCCTTGAGACGGGCACTTTGCACCTGAAGGAGTGTTTCAGGAATGGACACTTTCCCCCAAAACAGGGGGATACAGCGGGTCAAACACCCCGCAAATCGGGTCAGCCCGCGAGCAGGGTGTGCACCGCGTCGAAGGCTTGCTGCTGGCGCTCGAGCCAGTTGCCCTGAATGATCTGCAAGGGTTGGTGATGGGTTTCCAGCCAGGTTCGGGTGGCCTGATAGAACGCGAGCCGTTCGCTCAAGTCGGGCTGGCAGCGCTGACCGTCGTCCGTCCATTCGATCTGCTCCGGGGAGAGCAGCAAGTGCAGGTCGTAATGACGGGCCAGCAACTCGGTTTCCAGCCAGGGCGGGCACTCGCCGAATAACGTCTGGCTCCACAGCATGTTGCTCAGCAGATGCGTGTCGAGAATCAACAGGCGCGGCTGCTGCGCGCGTGCTGCGTCTTCCCATTGCAACTGGCCGCGCGCGATCTCGGGGACGTCGGCCAGGCAGGTATCCCGAGGGTTCTGCTCGATGAACCAGCGCACATATTCGTCCACCCGCAAACCGCCGAACTGCTGTTGAATCCCGGCCGCCAGCCAGCTCTTGCCCGTAGACTCGGGACCGGTCAGGACAATCACTTTCATCGTTGCAACGCCGGATCGGCACGCCATTCGCGCCAGCCTTGCACCGCGATCAGGGTGAACAGGGCATACAGCGCCGCCGTGAGGTACAGCCCTTTATAGAGGAACAGTCCGACGAAGATCACATCCAGCACGAACCACAGCGCCCAGCATTGCAGGCGTTTGTGGGCCATCCAGAATTGCGCGACCAGGCTGAAACCGGTCAGCGCTGCGTCGAGCCACGGTTGCGCCGCGTCGGTCCAATGGGCCATGGCCGCGCCCAGCAGCAGACTGCCGACCGCACCGATGGCCAGGCCCTGCGCAATCGAGCGATTGTCGAGCCGGCTGACTTCACGCCCGTCATGCATCGTCCCGGCCCGCGTCCATTGCCACCAGCCATAGATTTGCAGCCCGGCATACACGACCTGCAGCAGCATGTCCGAATACAGTTTCACTTCGAGGAAAACCCAGGTGTAGAGCGACACCATGACCAGTCCGATCGGCCAGCACCACGGATTCTGTTTGACCGTGAGCCACACGGCGATCACGCCGAGGGCGGCGGCAAACAGTTCTAGCCCGGACATGCAGGATCCTTGGGGGAGTTGGGAAGGGAGCGGATTGTACCGAAAAACAGGTGGGAAACGAGTTCCCACCTGTTGCAGGGATCAGACGCGGAACTGGCGCAGCAGCCCGTTCAGTTGTTCGCTGAGCTGGCCGAGTTTCACACTCGCCACGCTCGACTGCTCGGCCGCCAGTGCCGTGCTGTGAGACAAGCCCGCCGCCTGGGTAACGTTCTGGTTGATGTCTTCGACCACGTGCGCCTGTTGCAGCGTTGCGCTGGCAATCGAGGCGTTCAGACCATTGAGGTTGCGCAGGGCCTGGCCGATGGCATTCAGGCTCGCACTGGCCAGGCCGGCCTGTTCGATGGTCAGCTGCGAAGCCTTGCTGCTGTCGCCGATCACCTTCACGGCGGCTTCGGAGTGGTTTTGCAGGCGTTCGATCATCGTCTGGATTTCCGCCGTGGACTTCTGCGTACGCTGCGCCAGCAAACGCACTTCGTCGGCCACCACTGCAAAACCGCGACCCTGTTCGCCGGCCCGAGCCGCTTCAATGGCGGCGTTGAGGGCCAGCAGGTTGGTCTGCTCGGCGATCGAGCGGATCACCTCCAGCACGCTGCCGATCTGTGTGCTTTCAGTCGCCAGCGTGCGGATGACTTCCACCGCTTGATCGATGGTGCCGGAGAGCTTGTCGATCTGTTGCAGGCTGCCGTCGATGTTGATCTGGCCCTGCTGGGCCTGGGCTTCGGCGTCACGCATTTCGCTGGCGGCGTGTTCGGCGTTCTTCGCCACGTCCTGTACGCCGTAGGTCACTTCGTTGACGGCAGTGGCTACCAGCTCCATCTGCTGCGACTGCTGCTGGCTGCGTTGCTGGGCCTGCGCAGCATCGTTGCCCAGCTCGCTGGACGATTGGCCCAATGCACTGGCGGATAGCTGCAAGTCCCCGATCACCCGGCGCAGTTTGGCGGTGAAGGCATTGAAGTGATGCGCCAACTGAGTGACTTCGTCCTGGCCGTGGGTGTCGAGGCTCCGGGTCAGATCGCTTTCGCCGCTGGCGATGTTGGCCATGGCGTTCACGGTTTCCTGCAACGGACGAACGATGCTGCGGGCAATCAGAATCACCAGCAGCGCCATGATCACCGCGATAACCAGTCCGACCACGGATGCCTTGATCACCTGATCCTGGAACTCCGCCTGCACGTCGTCGACGTACACGCCCGAACCGATGACCCAACCCCATGGCTCGAACAATTTCACGTAAGAGGTCTTGGCCACCGGTTCACTGGCACCGGGCTTGGGCCAGCGATAGTCGACCATGCCGGCGCCCTTGGCCTTGGCGATGGCGACCATTTCGTTGAACACCGCAAAGCCGTCCGGGTCGCGGATCGCCGAGAGGTTCTGGCCTTCGAGCTTGGGATTGGTCGGGTGCATGACCATCACGGGCGTGAGGTCGTTGATCCAGAAATAGTCGTTCTGGTCATAGCGCAGGCCACGGATCGCGGTCAGCGCCTGTTTCTGTGCCACATCGCGTGTCAGGGTTCCTGCGGCTTCGAGGCCTTGGTAGTAAGTCAGCAAACCGCTGGCGGTCTGCACCACATGCTGGGTTTTCTGGGCCTTGGCGTGGTAGAGGTCATCATGGATCTGCTTGAGCATCAACACGCCCAACGTCAACAGCATGACCACGGCCACAATCAAGATGAGCCACAAGCGTCGGCTGATCGACACACTGCGCAAGCTGTTCATAACGCTGTCACTCCGGATTCTTTTTCTTGTAATAAACCACCGCCAGCATCCAACCACGTTTCGGTGACCGGGCATACGCGACCCAAGTCGTAGAACGCGGCAGCGCTATTACGGCTTGTCTGTTAGGATTTCGGCCCCGCGCGTGAAAACCTGAATCGAAATTGATTTTTCACGGAATTTTGACTGTTTCGTGTGGATCCTGTGCGCGCGGAATCGGTACAGCTTTAACCAGCTACGCTGAACGCAGTGAACGTAAAAAATACTATCGGGGCATGCCTCTGTGCATCGCTCTCTGGGGGATTGATGGATCTTTGGACGGCCTTGCAGGCACTGATTCTAGGAGTTGTAGAGGGGCTGACGGAGTTTTTGCCCATTTCCAGTACCGGACACCAGATCATTGTTGCCGACTTGCTCGATTTCGGAGGCGAGCGGGCCATGGCGTTCAACATCATCATCCAGCTTGGTGCGATTCTCGCGGTGGTCTGGGAATTCCGACGCAAGATTCTCAACGTGGTCATTGGCCTGCCGACCCAGCCAAGTGCGCGGCGTTTCACCGCCAACCTGCTGATCGCCTTCCTGCCCGCCGTGGTGCTGGGTGTGGTCTTCGCCGACTTGATTCACCACTACCTGTTCAACCCGATCACCGTGGCCGCCGCGCTGGTGGTGGGCGGCATCGTGATGTTGTGGGCCGAGCAGCGTCAGCATGAAGTGCACGCCGAAACGGTCGACGAGATTCGCTGGACGGATGCGCTGAAGATCGGCTTCGCCCAGTGCCTGGCGATGATCCCCGGCACTTCGCGCTCCGGCTCGACCATCATCGGCGGCCTGTTGTTCGGCCTGTCGCGCAAGACCGCCACCGAGTTCTCGTTCTTCCTGGCGATGCCGACCATGGTCGGTGCGGCGGTGTATTCGGGCTATAAGTACCGCGACCTGTTCGTACCGGCGGACTTCCCGGTCTTCGCCATCGGTTTCGTCACCGCGTTCATCTTCGCGATGATCGCGGTGCGCGGCCTGCTCAAGTTCATCGGCAGCCACAGCTATGCGGCGTTTGCCTGGTACCGGATCGTCTTCGGTCTGGTGATTCTGGCAACGTGGCAGTTCGGCTGGGTCGACTGGACGGCAGCCAAGCCATGAGCGACTCCCGCGCACGCCGCCCGGATCGCGGTCCTTCCGGTGGCAATATCCAGCACTTGAAATTGAAACTGGTGGTGCTGCTGATCGTCTGCGCGTTGCCACTGTTCGGCTCATTGTCGATGTGGCTGCGCGGGATTTCCCTGGTACCGCTGACGGCTTACGGGCTGGTCAGCGTGCTGGCGTTTTTCCTGTACTGGGCGGACAAGCGCAAGGCGCGCGCCGACGCCTGGCGCACACCGGAAAACATCCTGCACGCGGTGGAACTGGCCGGTGGCTGGCCGGGCGCGTTGATCGCCCAGCAGGTGTTCCGGCACAAGACGCGCAAGGTGTCGTTTCAGGTGTTGTTCTGGATGATTGTGGCTTTGCATCAGGTGTTCTGGATCGATCAGTTGTTTCTCGGTTCGAACCTCCTGGCGTTGTTCTAAAGCAGCAGCCCGACCTGCACGCGCTTGGGCAGCTTGCTGACCACCAGTTGGTGGGAACGCTGCAGCAAGCCTTGCAGTTCCTCGGCGCCCAGCGGGTAGGGCGGGTGCATGATGATCCATTGCGCCCGGGCAAGGTACGGCGCCGGGTGAATGCCCGGCCGGTCGCAATGACCGAGAAACAGGTCCTTGTCGACCTTGAACGCCAGCGAATCACCGCGCAGTCCCTGCAAGGCGAACATCTTGTTGCCAGCAATCGAAAACACCCGCACGCCACCCCATTTGTAGTCTTCCCTGGCACCGGGCAGGGCCAGGCAGAAGTCCGCGACATCCTGTTCGCTCATCTTTCCTTGTTTCATAACAGCCGTTCTCCACAGGCATTGAACGATTCGACCAGATGATCGATCCATGCGCGCACCGCCGGCATCACCCCGCGCCGATGCGGATACACCGCTTGCAGCCAGCCGCCGGGCAGTGACCAATCAGGCAACAACTGCACCAGCGTGCCGTTGTTCAGTTCCGTTTCGCAATACATCATCGGCAGCAGGGTGAAACCCTGGCCGGCCAGCACACAGGCCTTGCGCACGATGAAGTCGTCGATGCCCAGTCGTGCCTCCAGCGCCAGATCGCAACTCTTGCCGTGCTGATCGAGCAGGCGCACATGCACCATGCGATCGGCCTCCAGGGCGCCCAGCACCGGCAGGTTCTTCAAGTCCTGCGGATGATTGATTTCCACGCCCTGTATAAGGGAAGGGCTTGCGACCACCACCATCTGCGCCTGACGCAGGCGGCGGGTCACCAGCATCGGTTCTTCATCGCCGTGTTCGCGCACGCGCAGGGCCACGTCGATGCCTTCGGTGATCAGGTCGACCCGTCGATTGATCAGGGTGACTTCCAGTTGCACCTGAGGATATTTGCCAAGGAAATTGCTGATCACCACCGGGAGCATTTCATGGGCCAGCCCCGTGGGACTGGAAACCCGCAAGCGTCCGCGAGGCTCGCTGGACATGCTGGCCACTGTTTCATCGGCCATTTCCGCTTCCAGCAGCATGGCCTGACAGTGACGCAGATAGCGTTCGCCGACCGCCGTCAGCTTCAATTGGCGGGTGGTGCGTTGCAGCAAACGTGCGCCAAGGCGTTCTTCCAGCTCGGCGATGCGCCGCGACAGGCGTGACTTGGGAATGCCGAGCAAGCGGCCGGCGGCGGCGAAACCGCCAGCCTCCACCACTTTGGCGAAATAGTAGAGATCGTTGAGGTCTTGCATGGGGAAATCCGACTGTTCTATCAGTGGGACAAACTATCGCATTGTTGCCGTCTAATCAGCTATTGGTTTCGTCGGTAGGATTGTCTCCATTCCGTCGCCACCGGCGATTCATTCCAGGAGATTCCACATGAAACTGCTGCACATCGATTCGAGCATTCTGGGCGACAACTCCGCTTCCCGTCAGCTGAGCAGTCAAGTCACTAAAGCCTGGCAAGCCGCCGAGCCAAGCGCTGTTGTGACCTACCGCGATCTGGCCGCTGATGCCATCAGCCACTTCTCGTCGACCACCCTGGTTGCCGCCGGCACCACCGCTGAACTGCGCAACGCCGCACAACAGCACGAAGCCGAACTGAGCGCCACCACCCTGGCCGAATTCATCGCCGCTGACGCCATCGTCGTCGCTGCACCGATGTACAACTTCACCGTGCCGACCCAGCTCAAAGCCTGGATCGACCGCATCGCCGTCGCCGGCCAGACCTTCCGTTACACCGAAGCCGGCCCTGAAGGCCTGTGCGGCGGCAAGAAAGTAGTGATCGTTTCCACCGCTGGCGGCATCCACGCCGGTCAAGCTTCGGGCGTGGCACACGAAGACTACCTGAAACTGGTCTTTGGCTTCCTCGGCATCACCGACATCGAAGTCGTGCGTGCCGAAGGCCTGGCCTACGGTGAAGAAGTGCGCAACAACGCCATGAGCGCCGCTCAGGCGAAGATCAGCGAGCAGCTGTTCGCCGCCGCGTAAGGCTTGCGTAAAGAACAGCTCCTGTTCAGGCAAATCTCCAAAAACTCTGTATTCTGGTTCCGCAAGGGCCAGATACGGAGTTTTTTGTTTCTGACTGTTACATAATCTGGCCCGGGTTATGCAGTCTGATGATCAACGTCTGAGTGCAACGCCGCGCCGGGTTACCGAATTTCGGATTTTCGGGCGTCGAACACAACGGATCTTTCGATTGAGTAACAACAGGGTGGGGCATCCCATGATGCGTCTTTGTGCAGCGTTACTGATTTGCCTGCTCGGCAGCCTGAATTCAGTGCACGCTGCGCCCGGGCAGCACCCGCGCTGGAGCGTCGGCTATCACGAGATGACATTCCTCGATCCGCTCGACCTGCAACCGATGCGCGCCATCGCGTTCTATCCCTCCAGCGACCGCGAACACCTGAGCCTGCTCGAAGGCTATTCGGTCGAGGCCGGCAAAGACACCAAAGTCGCCATCGGCCGTTTCCCGATGCTGATGCTCTCTCACGGCAACACCGGCACGCCGCTGGCGCTGCACGACCTGGCTACGTCAATGGCACGCAAGGGGTTCGTGGTGGTGGCGGTGATTCACCCCGGCGATAACTCCAAGGATCACAGCCGCCTCGGCACGTTGAGCAATCTCTACGGCCGGCCGATCCAGATTTCCGAAGCCATTACCGCCACGCTGGGCGACCGCATGCTCGCGCCGTACGTGAACGCCGAGCAGGTTGGCGTAATCGGCTATTCGGCGGGCGGCGAAACGGCGTTGATTCTGTCCGGCGCGCAGCCGGATCTGGATCGCCTGCGCCGTTACTGCCAGGAGCGCCCGGACGACCGCGACGCCTGCAACACCCAGGGCGAGCTGATTGTCGACCGCGACGATCTGCAACCGGTGGCCGATCCGCGCGTGCATGCGTTGCTGCTGATGGCGCCGCTGAGCCTGAAGTTTGGTCGTCACACTTTGGCTGATGTGCATGTGCCGGTGCTGCTCTACAGCGGTGATGGCGACAAACTGGTGGCCTTCGATAAAAACGCTGCCGCCCTGGCGCGCAAGCTGCCGACCGCACCCGACTTCAAATTGCTGGCCGGGGCAGGGCACTTCGTGTTCATGGCGCCATGCAATGAAGAGCAGATCCGGGCGATGCCGGCGCTGTGCACCGACGCGGACGGGGTCGATCGAGAAGACATCCACCGCAACCTGATTTCCGAGGCCGGACGGTTCTTCTCCCATGCCTTGGGCAGGCCGACCCGCGCGGGGATGCAGACGGCGGATCAGTGAGCGTTTACGCCATGGCCCGGCGCTTGAGCAGCAAGGTCAATCCCAGTCCGGTCACGGACAGCAGCGCCGCACTGAAGAAAATCCACGAATAGCCCAGATTCAGCGCCACCGCGCCCATCAACGGCCCGGCAATCGCCAGCGCCAGATCGAAAAACACCGCATAAGCACTCAACCCGGCGCCACGACTGGAGTTGGGCACCTGCTTGATCGCCTCGACGCCCAGCGCGGGGTATACCAGCGACAGGCCGAACCCGGCCAGACCGGCGCCGACCAAGGCATACGCGGTCGAGGGCGCCAGCCACAGCATGACCAGGCCGACAGTTTCGATGGTCATGCAGGCAATCGCCGAGGTGAATCCGCCAAAACGGCCGATGGCGGAAATGAACAGCAGCCGCGAAAGGATGAAACACACACCGAACACCGTCAGGCAATACGCAGCGCCGCTCCAGCCGCGATTGAGGTAATACAGGGTGATGAAGGTGGTCAGCGTGCCATAGCCAATCGACGCCAGGCTCAGACTGGCGCCGAACGGCGCAATCCGTCCGAACACCGCCCAGAACGGCAGGCGTTCACCGCGTACCACCGGCACCGAGGGCTTATTGCGGATCAGCAGCAAGGCGCCGGCCGCGAGTAGCGACAGCGCAATGCCAAGGCTTTCGAAGCCATAGTCGGCGACCATCACCACGCCCAACGGCGCGCCAATGGCAATCGCGCCATAGGACGCGATGCCGTTCCACGAAATCGAGCGCGCGGTGTGTTCGGCACCGACCTGGCCCATGCACCAACTGATGGTGCCGACGCCGATCAGGCCCTGGGCAATCCCCAGCAACAGGCGCCCGACAATCAGGATCGACAGGCTCAACAGCGGCAAGCTCTGCAGCAACGTCGAAACCAGCGTCAGCACACCGCTGAGCACAATCCCCGACAAACCATAAACAATCGCCCGTTTGGTGCCGATGGTGTCCGACATGCGCCCGGCCATTGGCCGGCTGAGCAGGGTAGCCAGGTATTGCGAACCGATCACCAGCCCCGCGATCACGGCACTGAAACCCAATTGTTCGTGCACGTAGCCGGGCAGCACCGCAATCGGCAGGCCGATGCAGAGGAAGGCAATAAAGGTATAGAAAACGATGGAGACGATCTGCAGGGTGATCGCCATGGAGCTTTGCGGTGGCTGTTGCTGCGCAGACATGAGGACTCGTTCGCGGGCGGCGGTGGGAGAGTCCGCATCATGGCGTGGCGCTGGATTAAAAGGAAGCAGGCTAACGATCTTTTCCTCGACGAAAAAAAAGCCCTGTCACAAGGACAGGGCTTTCTGTTTACCGCTCGATTCGACTTAGAACACCACGCCTTGGCTGCGCAGGTAGTCGTCGTAGGTGCCGCTGAAGTCGGTCACGCCGTTCGGGCTCAGCTCGATGATGCGGGTGGCCAGGGACGATACGAACTCACGGTCGTGGCTGACGAAGATCAGCGTGCCCGGATAGTTTTCCAGCGCCAGGTTCAGCGCCTCGATCGACTCCATGTCCAGGTGGTTGGTCGGTTCGTCCATCACCAGCACGTTCGGCTTTTGCAGGATCAGCTTGCCGAACAGCATACGACCTTGCTCACCACCGGAAATCACCTTCACCGACTTCAGGATCTCGTCGTTGGAGAACAGCATGCGACCGAGGGTGCCACGGATCACTTGTTCGCCCTGAGTCCACTGACCCATCCAGTCGAACAGGCTGACGTCGTCTTCGAAATCGTGGGCGTGGTCCTGAGCGTAGTAGCCCAGCTCCGCGCTTTCGGTCCACTTCACCGAACCGGCGTCCGGGGTCAGTTCGCCCATCAGCGTGCGCAGCAGGGTGGTCTTGCCGATACCGTTCGGGCCGATGATGGCTACGCGCTCGCCGGCTTCAACGGTGAAACTGAAGTTCTTGAACAGGGTCTTGCCGTCGAAGCCCTTGGACATCTGCTCGATGGTCACGGCCTGGCGGTGCAGCTTCTTGGTCTGTTCGAAACGGATGAACGGGCTCACGCGGCTCGATGGCTTGACTTCGGCCAGCTGGATCTTGTCGATCTGCTTGGCGCGGGAAGTGGCCTGCTTGGCTTTCGAGGCGTTGGCCGAGAAGCGGCTGACGAACGTTTGCAGTTCGGCAATCTGGGCTTTCTTCTTGGCGTTGTCCGACAGCAGTTGCTCGCGGGACTGAGTCGCCGCGGTCATGTACTCGTCGTAGTTGCCCGGGAACAGACGCAGCTCGCCGTAGTCCAGGTCGGCCATGTGGGTGCAGACGCTGTTCAGGAAGTGACGGTCGTGGGAAATGATGATCATGGTGCTGTTACGCGCCGTCAAAATCGTTTCCAGCCAGCGGATGGTGTTGATGTCCAGATGGTTGGTCGGTTCGTCGAGCAGCAGCACTTCCGGATCGGAGAACAGTGCCTGAGCCAACAGAACGCGGAGTTTCCAGCCCGGCGCGACTTCGGTCATCGGGCCGAAATGCTGTTCCAGCGGAATACCCAGACCCAGCAGCAGTTCACCGGCGCGGGATTCGGCCGTATAGCCGTCCATCTCGGCGAACTCGGTTTCCAGCTCGGCCACGGCCATGCCGTCTTCTTCGCTCATTTCCGGCAGCGAGTAGATGCGGTCGCGCTCGGCCTTGACCTTCCACAGCTCTTCGTGACCCATGATCACCGTGTCGATCACGGTGAATTCTTCGTAGGCGAACTGATCCTGGCGCAATTTACCCAGGCGTACATTAGGCTCCAGCATGACCTGGCCGCCGGACGGCTCGAGGTCGCCGCCGAGGATCTTCATGAAGGTCGACTTGCCGCAACCGTTGGCGCCGATCAGGCCGTAGCGGTTGCCGCCGTTGAATTTGACCGAAACGTTTTCAAACAGCGGCTTGGCGCCGAACTGCATGGTGATGTTAGCTGTAGAAATCAAAGGTTTTTCCTGCGAAGCGTGCTGAGTAGCGAGGGTGCAGCCGGAGCGCTTGGCCCGAGTCGAAGTGCGCTGAGGCGGGGCAATCCCGTCATCAACCAAGGGGGGCGCGTAAAGTTTGGCGGCGATTGTACTGGTCTGGCTCTTTAAACGATAGGGCGGTGACATTCCGATTGCCGGTTGGTGCTATCGCGAGACAGTTTTTCACAGATGAAGGTTCACTATTGGTTACAAACTGTGGCTAAAATGCCATCCATTCACCCAATGCCTTGTCCGGCATGGGCTCAAGGATGCGCCACCGGGACGTTTTTTTTGATTTCAGACCACTGCCACAGACCTTGGGCCACAGCCCGAAAGGCGCGCAGTTTGTTCACTTCTGACGTGTGACGATTTCCGTGAAACTCATCATTGCCGCTGTATATGTCATTTCCATTGCGTACGTTCACCTGCGCGGTCGCGTACGCCACAAACTCGGTCGTCAACTGAGCGATCACTCCTCGTTCCTGGCACCGATCAACTGCTTCCTTTATCTGTTCTCGAAAAAGCCCAACACGCCTTACCTTGATCCAAAGGACTTTCCCGATCTGACTCCGTTGCAGACCCACTGGGAAGAAATCCGTGAAGAAGGTCGTAACCTGCTGCGTGCCGGCGAGATCAAGCGCTCTAACCAGTACGACGACGTCGGTTTCAACTCGTTCTTCAAGACTGGCTGGAAGCGTTTCTACCTGAAGTGGTACGGCGACAGCCACCCGTCGGCGCTGCAACTGTGCCCGCGCACCACCGAACTGGTGCAGAGCATCGGCTCGATCAAGGCTGCGATGTTCGCCGAGCTGCCGCCGGGCTCGAAACTGGTGCGTCACCGCGACCCATACGCCGGTTCGTACCGCTATCACCTTGGCCTGGAAACGCCGAACGACGCCGGTTGCTACATCAACGTCGATGGCGAGAATTATCACTGGCGTGATGGCGAAGCGGTGATGTTCGACGAGACGTTCATTCATTACGCGGAAAACACCACCGACCAGAACCGCATCATCCTGTTCTGTGACATCGAGCGCCCGATGAAGTATCGCTGGGCGGCGGCGTTCAACCGCTGGTTCAGCCGCACCGTGATGTCGGCGGCCGGTGCGCCGAACGATGCGGGTGACCGCACCGGTGGCATTAACCGGTTATTTACCAAGATCTACAAGATTCGCCTGCGCGGAAAAGAGCTGAAAAAGCGCAATCGCAAACTCTACTACATGGAAAAGTGGGCGATCTTCGGCGGTCTGCTGGCGATCTTCATCCTGATCTGACGAATCGGGCGACTGTTGAAAGACAGTCGCCCGATTTCATTTTCACGACGCTTTTTTGGTCTTCTTCGCCGCTGTTGTCTTGCTGGCCGTCTTCTTCGCCGGTTTGGCCGGGGCTTTCCCGCCGAGGCTGCGCTTGAGCAGTTCGGTCAGGTCAATAACATCGGCCGATTTGCGCTCTTCTTCAGCGGAAACGGTTTCAACGTCTTCGATCTTGCCTTCATGGGCCTTCTTGTCCACCAGCGCCATGATTTTGTCTTCGAACTCGTCGTTGTAATCCTCGGGCGTCCAGTCCGCTGTCATGTCTTCCACCAGCCGTTTGGCCATGTCCAGCTCGCCCTTGGCCAGTTGCGGCTTGGTCACTTCGCTGCCCAGCTCAAGTTCGTCCAGGCTGCGCACTTCCTGCGGCCAGCGCAACTTCACCAGCACCAGCGCCGACTCCAGAGGCATCAGCGCCGCCAGGTATTGGCGCGTATGTAAAACCACTCGGGCGAGGGCGACCTTCCGGGTTTTGCTCAGGGTTTCACGCAGCAAGGCATAGACCTTGCCGCCACGCTTGTCCGGCGCCAGGTAATAGGGCGTGTCGATGTTCTGCAGCGGGATCTGTTCACTGTCGACAAAGGCGAAGATATCGATGGTCTGGGTTGAAACCGGGTGTGCCGAGCGGATTTCTTCTTCGCTGAGCACCACATAGCGGCCCTTTTCGAACTGCACACCTTTGACGATGTGCTCCTTGGTGACTTCCTTGCCGGTCACCTTGTTGACCCGTTTATAGCCGACCGGGTCCATGCTGCGGCTGTCGAGCCAGTCGAAGTCGACGCCTTGGGATGACGTCGCCGAGACCAGCGCCACGGGGATGTGGACCAGACCGAAACTGATTGCGCCTTTCCAGATTGCCCGAGCCATGTGCTGTTCTCCGAGTGATGTTCGGGTGACCCGTGGCCCGGCGTAAAAGTTTCCGTTGTTTGCTGGGGGCCGCTAAACGTCAGGTCAAGCCGTGTTACATCTTGTTTAGCGGTGACGGGTTAACAAATGCGAACCCACGGCGTAGCGTGGACTCGAAGGCTCTAGTCCCTGCGCACCGAAAGAGGCCGTTCATGAACCGTTTCCTGCTTGGCATTGCGTTGCTCGCCCTCAGTGGCGGGCTGGTTCACGCCGATGGCGCAATAAGCCATACATCGCTGCTGCTGGCACAAAGTCCGACCGGCAACAGTAACAACCCCTACAACAGCCCGATCCGCCGGGCGAACCCCAACAGCATGCAGGGCACCCAGCCCAGCGCTCCGCCTGTTCGCGGGCCGAATACGGTGCCCGTACCACGGCCGCCGACCCTGGAGAATCGCGGTATCGGCAATGGTCAGCCGCTGCGCTCCGTGCCGAGCACGCCACCCACCTTCATCCCCAACCCTCCAGCCCGTGACAGCGGGAGCAACCGTTGAATGGCAGAACCGCTTCTGTCAGCCCTTCAAACGAACAAAAGGAATCGTGCATGTTGCGTAAAACCCTTCTGGCCGGCCTGTGTGCCAGTGCACTGATCGCCGCCCCGGCATTCGCCGCCGCTCCCAAAGAGCTGCAAAGCGAGCAGGGCACCCTTGAAGTCACAACGATTACCCAGGGCCTCGAGCATCCATGGGCTCTGGCCTTCCTTCCTGATCGCCAGGGCATGCTGGTGACCGAACGTCCCGGTAACCTGCGCGTGGTGGATGCCGACGGCAAGCTGTCTGCGCCGATCACCGGTGTGCCAGACGTCTGGGCCAAGGGGCAGGGCGGATTGCTCGATGTGGTGCTGTCACCGGATTTCAAACAGGATCGCCTCGTGTACCTGTCGTACGCCGAGGGCGGCGGTGCGGGTGACAAGGCCGGAACGGCGGTGGGGCGCGGGCGCCTGTCGGACGACCTGAAAACCCTGAAGGACTTCAACGTGATTTTCCGTCAGGAACCGAAACTGTCGGTCGGCAATCACTTCGGCTCGCGGCTGGTGTTTGACCGGGACGGTTATCTGTTCATCACCCTGGGCGAAAACAACGACCGCCCGACCGCGCAGGACCTGGACAAGCTGCAAGGCAAGGTCGTGCGGATCTACCCCGACGGCAAGGTGCCGGACGACAATCCCTTTGTCGGCCAGCCCGGCGTGCGCCCGGAGATCTGGTCCTACGGCCACCGTAATCCCCAGGGCGCCGCACTCAATCCATGGACCGGCACCTTATGGGGAAACGAGCACGGCCCGCGTGGTGGCGATGAAGTGAACATCATCGAACGCGGCAAGAACTACGGTTGGCCGCTGGCAACCCACGGCATCAACTACTCCATGCAACCGATCCCGGAAGCCAAGGGCAAGACCGCCGAAGGCACGGTCGGGCCGCACCATGTCTGGGAAAAATCCCCGGGCGTCACCGGCATGGCGTTCTACGATGCCGACCGCTTCAAGCCGTGGCAGCATAATCTGTTCATCGGTGCGCTGGTGACGCAGGAGCTGATCCGCTTGCAGTTCGACGGCGACAAGGTGGTGCATGAAGAACGCTTGCTGGGCGAACTGAAGCAACGGATTCGTGATGTACGCCAGGGGCCGGATGGTTACCTGTATGTGCTGACCGATGAGTCCGACGGTTCGCTGTACAAGGTGGGACTCAAGTAGCCCCGTTCATGCGGGTGACCGCGCGTAGAGCACCACCGCCGCCCGCAACTTGCCACGACCAAAGCGGCACATTTTCTCGAACTCCCCATGGCTGACCGGCACGTGCTGGCAGTCCATGGGCTGGCGATGCTGGCTGTGGTCGACATCCGGGTCGTGCAGGTAAACGAAGTCCTCATCGCAGTCGGTGACGATCACCCAGTGCGGCGACTTGGAACGGGTTAGCCGATAGCTGCTGATCAGCACCAAGGGTTGACCACCGTTGGCCAGCAGCGTGGGTAAGTCCAGCGTTACGCCGATGACTTGATCGACATCGGTGTCGTTCAGTTGCGCCATGAACTCGTCATGGACCAGGCGCATGACGTCTTTTTTATGCGCATCGCGCACGCCGTCGAGAAACAGGGGCCCGGTCATGCTCAGTTGCAATCGCACTCCGAAACCCCGGCGCCAAGCCGCCAGAGCCAAGCCTTGCGGGCTGCAACCGCCATGGCCGGCCGTCATGAACACCGTGGTTGCCTCGCGCCACAACTGCAATTCCTCGCGCCGTTCCAGCAAGCGATCGGCCTTTAGCGCACCCATGGCCATCAGCAAGCAGGCCGGGCCGCAGGTGAAATCGGTGGTTTGTCGGTAATAGGGGACTTTGATGTTGCGCGAATCGTGGTGCTGGAGAATGCGTTTCTCCAGACGCAGCGCGTCGGCGTGATCCTCGTAGTAGTCATGGATCAGTGCAAAGCGCCGGTAGCCGTTACGCTCGTACAGGGCGATGGCGGCGGGGTTGTCGGTGCGCACTTCCAGCCGCAGATAGGCGCAGTCGTGCTCAAGCGCACAGGCCTCGATCCGTTGCAGCAATTGCTTGCCCAGACCACCGCCGCGCGCCTCGGGAGCAATCGCAATGGAATACAGACGGGCCAGCGAGGTGCCGCGATGAAACAGCACCAGCGCATAACCGGCCAGTTGACCCTCGCGTTCGGCCACCCACAATTGCCCGTGGGCCCGGGTGATCATCCATTGGAAACTGCGGCGTGTGAGCCGGTCCGTGGTGAAGCAGTGCATCTCCAGCGTGAGCAACGCTGGCAAATCATCAACGACCGCCAGGCGAAAAACAGCATTCATATGACCACCGTAAAAGTTGCGTAACGAAACGGGACTTTCGAAAAACTTCGTGCTTAATAGAAAAGGTCTTGTTCTCCAACGGATCAATTTCTATGTCAGCGGTACAGGGTCATTGGCGCGAAGTATCCAGTCAAAGTTTGCCACCGGCAACTTATTTAAAACCGCAGATCAGAACGTCCAGTCAAGTGTTGATCATCGTCGAACGCAAGGAAGACTGGGCCTCGTACTTTCCAAGCGAAGACATCCTGACGGCCCAGGAATATCTCGAACAACCGCCCGACAGCGAGCCGGGAAAACGGGTGCAGGTGATCAATCTGTGCCGCAGCTACAAGTACCTGGGCCACGGCTACTATTGCTCTCTGCTGGCGGAGGCTCGAGGGCACAAGGTGATTCCGTCGGTACGCACCATCAGCGAACTGACCCGAAAATCCCTTTACGGTCTGGCGCTGGATGACCTGGATAAAACCCTGGAAAAAGCCCTCAGCCATCATCTCTACAGCGACACTGAAGGTTTTACGCTGACACTTTATTTCGGCAGAACCCATATAGAGCCGTTGCAGGATCTGGCCCGGCAATTGTTTGAAGTATTCCCGTGTCCGATTCTGTTAGTTGAGTTTCGTCGAACTAACGGCTGGCACATCGAAGGTATAAAGTCTGGCGCCTTGCACAAGTTGCGCGACGATCAGGAGGATCAGTTCGCCAATGCGCTGGACGGCTTCAGTCGCAAGATCTGGCGTGTACCGCGTTCGCCGCAAGTGGCGCGATATGACCTGGCGATCCTGCATGATCCGCAGGAAGCCTTGCCGCCATCCAACGCCCGCGCACTGGAAAACTTCGTGCGGGTCGGCAAAAGCATGGGCATCGATGTCGAGCTGATCGAACGCAAGGACTACGCAAGGCTGGCCGAGTACGACGGCCTGCTGATCCGCGAGACCACCAGCGTCGACAACCACACTTATCGCTTCGCCAAGAAGGCCGAAAGTGAAGGGCTGGTGGTGATGGACGACCCGACGTCGATCCTGCGCTGCACCAACAAGGTCTATCTCACTGACCTGCTCAACAGCTATCAACTGGGCATGCCCGCCACGGAAATTCTCTACAAGGAGCGACCCGAAGACTTCGAACGGGTCGGCGAGCGCCTCGGTTTTCCGCTGGTACTGAAGATCCCCGACGGCTGTTTCTCCCGCGGCGTGATCAAGGTCGAGAGCCAACAGGCTTTGCTGGAGGCCACCGCCGAGCTGTTCGAACACTCGGTGCTGTTGCTGGCCCAGGAATTTTTCTACACCGAGTACGACTGGCGCATCGGCGTGCTCAACCGCAAACCGATCTTTGCCTGCCAGTACTTCATGTCCAAGGGCCATTGGCAGATCTACAACCACAAGGCCAAGGGCCAGGACGTCAACGGCGAATGCCGCACGCTGGCGATCCACGAAGCGCCGCGCGCGGTGGTGGAACTGGCGGTGAAGACCGCCAACCTGATCGGCGACGGCTTGTATGGCGTCGATCTGAAACAGGCCGGCGACAAAGTCGTGGTGATCGAGGTCAACGACAACCCGAACCTCGACGCGGGCATCGAAGACGCCTACCTGCAAGACGATCTGTATTCGCTGGTGCTGGAAGAATTCGTGCGCCGTCTCGAGCTCAAACGTCGTGGCCAGGCCTGGTGAGCGGCCGATGATCAACAGCTTTGCACTCAATCACGGCGCCTTGCAGCGGGTCGAGCGGCTGGACGCCGAGGTGATGCTGTTCAGCGACCTGGACGCCGCCGAGCGCGACTTGCTCCACAGTCACTTCAAACTCGATGAACACGCGCTGGCCTCGGCGCTCGACCCGGACGAGGTGTCACGGATCGAGTTTCACCCCGATCATCTGTTCCTGATCTGGAAACGCCCGGAAAACTATTCCGGGGGCGGCAGCCTGGCATTCGAGGTGTCGTCCTGTGGTTTGCTGTTCTCACCGGGTCAGTTGCTGGTCATCGCCACGGACGACACGCCGCTGCACGGTATTGGCACACGCAAGCCACTGAACACGCCGCTGGATGTGTTGCTGGATTTGCTGTTCAACAACATCCATCACTACCTCGGGCATCTGAAGGTGATCAAACTGGTCGCCCGGGAGTTGCAGCAGAAATTCAACGCCTCGATGCAGAACCAGCATCTGGTGCAAATGTTCAACCTTAGCGAAAGCCTGATCTATTACATCAACGCCTTGCACAGCAACGGCGCGGTGCTCACGCGGCTGCGCAATCACGCGGAAAAACAGCATTTCGGCAGCGAAGCGATCGGCCTTATCGACGACCTGATCATCGAAAACAACCAGTGCTACAAGCAGGCGGAAATCTATTCGACGGTGTTCTCCGGGCTGATCGACGCCCGTGGCAACCTGATGAACAACAGCATGAACAACCTGCTGCGCAAACTGACGCTGATCAACGTGGTGTTTCTGCCGCTCAACCTGATTGCCAGCATTGGCGGCATGTCGGAATTCAGCATGATGACCGCCGGCACGCCGTGGTGGGTGTCGTACCCGTTGTTTCTGGCAGCGATGCTGTTGGGGGCCGGCGGGATGCTGTTCGGGCTCAGGCGTCTGGCGAAATGACCGGTGCCGAACGCTTGCGATCCTGCAGGCCCCGGACCACCAGGTACAACAACGGCCCGACCGAAACAAATACCGCCGTCAGCAACAGATACGGCACCACCGACCAGCCCGACTGCCCGCGCTTGCGCGCATCCTTGTACATCCAGACGCCCGCCAGGGTTGCCAGCAGATAGAGATCGATCACCACCTGCGCGGTGTCGGGCCGCGACATCAGGCTGATGCCGAAGTCGATCAGCGACTGTTCCGCCTGAAGCATCACGGAGACGGTGTAGCCGCTGAAGGCAATCAACGCGGTGAGGGGCAGGGCGATGGACATCAGGTATTCCTTCCTTGGGCAGATGAGTCGGAATTTCAAGTTGCGCAGCTATCAGCCGTTGGCAGTTGCCAACGGCGTTGAAGCGTTCAGGGCAGCAGTGGGCGTAGAAAACTGCGCTCGTAGCTGATGATGAACTTCTTTTCGACCAGATCGGCCACCAACGCCGTGCTTTCCGGGTCGGTCAGTGCAATGTGGCGATAACTTTCGTAATCCGCCAGCGACGGGAAACTGAACAGGCAATACGCGATATTGCTCGCGCCTTCCGAGGGCAGGAAGTAACCATGATGCGTTCCTCCCAGCCGTTCGACGATGCCGAGCCAGGTCTTGGCGTAGGCTTCGAATGCGTCCAACTGATAGGGATCAATCACGTATCTGACGTGGCAGGTAATCAAGGCTGCGGCTCCTTTGCAGATTATTCAGGTATTGCCACGCCAATCTTGTCCGAAGCCGACCAGATACGGAAACGCACTTCAACGTCCTGCGGTGCGTAAACCACGATCGGCAGCTTGCTGTTGTAGCGCACGGTGAAACCGTCACCGATCACCGGCACGAATACGCGTTTTTTCTGGGTGCCGGGCGGGCAGGCCATCAGCGTGCTCATCGGGCCGCTGACTTTTTCCAGGCGGTAGAACGGATAGCCCCAGCCTTCGAGGTTTTTCTCTTCGAGGGTGCCGCCCAGACGCTGGCGGTTGCAATCGACTTCGAGGGTTTTGCCGGCGAGGATTTCGACTTTGAAGTTTTCTTCCTGAGCCTGTTGCGGCAGGTGGATGACCTGGCGCGTGAAGCCCGCTTCGGCCTTCGGATAAGGCGCGGTGTCTTCAAGCTTGGCGGCGTGGGCGAGGGTGGACAGGCTGGCGAGCATCAGGCCGGCCGTCGCGCGGACGGTGAAATTTCCCATTGAAGCCTCCTGGCGGGTGTACGTTGGTTGACGGGCATTCTCACTGTCGCAGGCGATGAATGCAAACCGCCAGCCGCTTGCAAATTGCAGTGCCTGCACGATCGAATCTTGCATTTTGCAACTGGCCAGTTGCCTGCGTTTTGGCCAAGTCATTGATTTGCAAGGAGGTGAATGCAACCTGATGAAAGGCACGTTTTATGCGTTTATTTGGTGCAGCGCACCGAGTTCGGGCGCCTACACTCCAATGGGCATTTCGCAGTACAGCCGCTTGTCACACCCAAGGATTCAGCGGGGACACACCCGTGGGAACCGTGGCATCGGTCGACGTGAATACTTGATTGGCAGTCTCACAGTAAGGAGAGGTTTCGCCATGTTTCTGTCTGCCTTGGAACTCCGCAACATCATTGAAAGCAGCTTTCTACCGAAACGCTGCCAGTGCACGCTGTCCCCGGATCTGTCGATGACCGTCAAGGTGTATGGCGATCACCAGACCGATCAGGTTGAGCTGCAGGTGAGTGGCATCGATGCCAGTCATTTGAACAGCTGTCGCGAAATCAACGGCCTGATCGCCGGGTTGCGCTCGGATCTTGCGCAACAAACGGCAACCCATCATTCAGTGCCGCGATCCCGAGTCGTCTAACCGACTGTTTCACCCAGTTCGACCGTCACGCGCCGGGCCTGCAAGAAGCCAAGGCCCAGCGCGAACTCGACCAGCACCGCGAGCAGAATCCCGGGGCCGGCGTGGCCGTTGAGCCATTCAGCAAACCCCAGCACCGCCAGGCCAACACAGCCGACGATAAAGCCGTTACTCAGCGCATTGCGCGCGATCGACACAGGCGCGTTGCGCACCAGATAAAACATCACCCCCAAGGCTGCAAACAGCACCGCGCTGCGTCGTGCGACGAATCCGGCTGCCTCCGAATACTCGATACTCCAGATCGCCAGCAACATCTGTGGCGCCAAACCCCAGGCCAGGGACAACAGAAAACACAGGGAGAAGGTGAGGGTCGACAACGTGCGAAACGACAACTGCATGGCGAATCCTTGCGGCAGTGAGGAGGGGCCCGAGCATACTCTTCGAGACCCGTGCTCGCCTACCGCAAAGCCGCAAATCAGAGCTTTCTGTCAGTTTTGGAAACTGCACGCGTCAGATAATTTCCGGTAACTGATTTCTTCCGGTTTACCGGTGTTGTCGAGGTACTTCATGTCGGCGGTGATGACCTTGCACTCCTGCGTCGGCGGCTCGGTCAGGGAAACCACTTTGGCTACGTGCAACGGCATGCCGTATTCATAGGGAACAGCCTTGGAAGTGTCATTGGCCTGGGCCAGCCCGGCAAACGCGGTGCAGGCGAGGGCGGTGGTGAGCAGGAACGGACGAATGTTCATGATGGACTCCGGTGCGACGGAAATGGAGTTCGGCATGTTGCAAGCCAAACCTGCCGCACTGGGCGTCAGCCAGGGGCTGAGGGTGTGCGGTTCAGTAAAGTTTTTGACCGCGGCGTTAAGCGATGGTTAACCGGGCTGAACGCCGGCTGTCTGGGCGGGATTGTTTCGTGGGGGAGTCTCGGCGGATTCCTACAAGGGTGGATGCCTTGTCTGCTTTCGGGGGCTGGAGTGGGGCGGTTATGGTTTGGCGTCGCTGCAAAATCAGCGACTTAGGTTTGGTCACCTGAAAAACTCGACACATCTGTGCCATGATTCGCGCCGCGGACATTCATGTCTTCGGAGTACATTGCTGTGGCGGCTGTGTGCAGGGGCGCCTTCGGGCGAGCTGATCGGGTTTCTCAGTTGACCAAGCCTTGCATACAGTCCGCCTCCCATCGTTTGGTCACGGTGTCGGCGGGTCATTGAAGCCTATCGAGTAATGACAATGCCAATACTGAAACTAAGCTCCGCTCGCTACCTCCCGCTCAACAGCGGCGTCACTGACAGCGCACCGCTGGTCATCGACACCCAAGCCAACCCAAAAGACCTCTTCGAAGCCGCCGTGCAACGTATCCGCGCCGCAGCCGACCTGCTCGAAACCCTGCACTGCCTGTGCTTCAAACACGCCGACGTCCAGGACATTCCCCACATCACCCATGCGCTGTACCTGCTGACGCAGGATGGCAGTGATTTGCTGCAGGTTGCGCAGCAGAAAATGTTGAACTGGACTGCACCTGCCTGACATCCGTAAGGATTTAACGGGAAACAGACTGTTTTCCCGTTAAACCCCACGTTTTCACTTCAAGCCATGCTGGCAGACGTAGAAGAAGGAATTTGCGCGAGACGCACAGACTCCTGGTTCTCACGATGTTCAGCCCATCTGTCGATGTGGATTTGCAACTCTGGCAGTGAGCTGCAATCGCCATAGAGGTCCGTCATCGTGAGTTTGGTTTTGCTCAGGGTGATCACCGTTTGCAGCGTACCCTCAAGGGCTTTGAGTTCTTTTTCATTGTGTCGAATGGCCTGGCGGATGGCTGTCTGGCGATCCTGAAGGTCCGACATGGTCGAGCGACGTTGCAGCGCAGTAGCGCGATCCTGGGGCCGGCTTTCGATTGTGCCGCCCGGGAACTCGGCACTGGCTTCACGCTGCCATTTCTCCAGTTCCGTGCGATACGTCTCGATTTCCAGCTTCAGACGATTGGACTCCGTCGTACTGATGATGTAGCCGCCGGTTTGCTGTGTGTCCTGCCAGCGGCGAAGCGATGCCCAACACGCTGGAATATAGCCGTCCAGCATCTTGTGGTCGGCGCCGTTGGCCGCCTGAGTCAAAAAGTTCTTGCGGTCTGGCGTGTCGTTGTTTTTCAGCTGCTTCAGACAGCGATTCATGGCGGCTTCTTCATAGCCTTCGCATCCCGGGGTCCACAGAACGGAGGAGAGCTGTCGGCCGGGCAGTTGCAATGGCATGAAATAGCGCTGCTCGCCATGGTGCCAGTAAGGCTTACCGCCGAAGCGCCCCATACCGACCGCCATAACCACTCCGCCTGCGGCTGGCGTCAGAACGCCGGATACCGTTGCGGCGAGGCCGGTGATCCAGATCGGTTTTTTGGTGTCCATCCAGCCGGCCGGGACGCTGGGAACCGGGTCGTTCTGGTTGACAATTCGGTGGTGAGTCAACCCGCTCGCTGACTCGACAAAATCTTTGTCACCGGCGCGGGGAGAACCGAAGGTATAGAGAATGACGTCATCGGTGATCTCGCGGTGCAGCCATTCGGAGAGCAGCAACGCGATGGCACCGCCGAGGCTGTGGCCGCAGACGAGGATTTTTTGGTCGGTGCGGAAGCGAAGAACGTAACGCTCGATGAATGGACGCAACGCCATGAATGCTTCGTAGAAACCTTGGTGCGCTTTACCCGTTCCACCCTCAATCGGCACTTGTTGGGCATCGACATCACGCCAGGCGTCCCAGCCTTCCGCTGTACCTCTCACACCGATGAGAATTACCCGGTCATCGTGAGTGGCATAGGCCTGGGTGTCGGTGTTCTTCCAGTCAGTGGAGCCCTTTCTCGAATCGTTGAAAAAGTGCACGCTCATTGGCGTTTCCAGCTCTTCACCGGAAGATGGGTCGTTTTGTGGGTAAAGCTCAGGGTCGAAAGGCACTATTTCCAGGCGCTTTGAATAGGGAACATCCTCGACCAGTGGGAACGATGGTTTCTTGGAGTCCGCGTAACTTGACGGCTCTTCGAAGCAAGCAAGGCAGGTATTCAGCACATGGCCAATGGTGCCGCGCTTGGGATAGGTGAACTCGAAATCTTTTTTGGGGGCTGTGTCAGGTTTTTCTGGCGTCTGACCAAAAGCACCGTAGCTCAATGTGGCGAGCAACGATAGTTGATACAAGTTCAGCGCACTAAACTCGGGGGCCAAAGACAAAAGTGGCCTGAACGCGCGCAAGGCGCGTACTTCGAGAACGTAATGTTTCTCAGGAAGTAGGCCCACTCCAAAACTTGGAACTTTGTCTCCAGCGAAATCACGGGCGAGTTTGGCGCAACCTGCGGGCACAGGGCTGGAAAGTTTGGCGGCAGGAGGCAAATGCTTGGTGAACTCGACAAGGTCGCGGACTTCGACGTTGTGATATTCGCCTTTTTCGGCCGAGGCGCGGTAAGCGCCTGTTTTGCCTGTGCTGTCGATTGGGCGTCTAAGTGTTTGCTCAGCGGCGGCTTGAAACTCAGTTACAGGTATATTGTAATAATCGCGACCTGAAATAAACTTATAAAATTTGTCTGCGCCATTATATGTTTTGTTTAATGTGAGAATCGCTGGGCCTGCATAACTGCCTTCTATTTTTGCATACCCATCTGCATCCAGTGTCCCAGATTTTTTTTCGCCTTCGGTGTCTGAAAGCTCATAGGATAGGCCCGCATATGGCTTGCCTTCTCCAAACTCGTCTACTAAACGGAAACTGATCCAGTTCCCTCTTAAAGGGCACGAACGTCGCTGATCGCTCAGTTGTGAAGCTTCATTTTTATCCATCGATTTAATCCCTTTAATTGCAGCCCGGATAAACCGTGCATTCCTTTCCATTCAGTTTGAAGGTTCTAAACTTGTCAGTTAGTCCACCGCAAAATCCATATGGATCATCCTGTCCCTCTCCGAGGCATGGCTTCCAGCCTTCGGGAACCTTTATCCATGTGTCATTTATCGCTGGGCGCTCTTCAGCTGAGAGCCGAAATTCTATTTTTACGGTTTTATTCGCCAATTCCGCTCTCTGAATTGCGCCACCTGGTTTACGCCGTTTAGACCTATTGTCGGAGATTTCCCAGTTTTCATTGGCTGCATAGCAGGACAGAATTTTCTCGACTTGTCCTTTTGTTATTTTTGAATTGCTGATTTTAAAGAGCCAGGAACATAGTCCTCTCTGCTCGACCGTTCTTTCGTGTGCTTCTGGATTGGCTCTGGTTTTTGTAGATGTTGCCGAAATACCTCCAGCCAACTCTAAATCACTATCCAGCGACCCCGTCCCATATCTGGCGCTCACCTCGTAGCTAACGCGCGTAAGCTCCATTGAACAATCAGCAATGTGGTACTCCAACGGAATGTCTGTGGATACTGTTTGCTCGATGTCTTTGGCGTCAGTTGTATTCGAATTTTGTTGCTGGCGAGTAACATTTCCACCGAGGCCTGGGCTGTAGGTCTCGCATTTTTCACCACTTTTAGGCGAGTAGATGGCTTTGGATGTGAAACCAAATTTAGCAGGAATCGTGGCAACTAACGTGAAGTGTTCCCGGCTGTAATAGCTGGTAGCTCCTTCAACGGAGTCCTTAGCAATCTGTCCCGCAAAGCTGCATGCACCTACCAATGGCAGAGCAAGGAAGAACACGGCTTGAGGACCACATGAAAAATACTTGCTAGTCATGAACTACTCCCTGTTCAACGCAATTAGGATAGATGGTGCACTCGCGTTTATTCATTTTGAAGGTTCTGAAGTTTCTGTTGTTTTTAGTGCAGAATCCATAAGGGTCATTGAGCCCATCTCCAAGGCAAGGCTTCCAGCCTTCAGGAAATTTCAGCCAAGTATCGCCCACCGATGGATACTCTTCAGTGGATAGGCGAAAGTCGACTTTTACAGTTTTCCCAACTAATTGACTTCTTGCGAAGGAGCCACCCGGGTTACGTTTTTCGTATTTTTTCTTTGAGACTGACCAGCGTTCATCGGCGGCCTTACATGAGAGAAGCTTTTCTATTTCGTCGAGTTTTGCCTTGGACTTGCTGATCTGAAACATCCAAGCGCAGAGTCTTCTTTGTTCAATAAGATCTGGAACTGGCGTTTCAACGACGCTTGGCGGTGCTTCGCTTACTGATAGTCCCCCAGCCACTGCCAACCCGTGGTCCCAAGCGTCCGGCCCATAAGTCGCATTTACTTCATAAATAACCCCACCAAGCTCCATAGAACAATCTGCAATATGAAACTCCAGTGGTATTTTAGTGGACACTGTCTGCGCTACATTCTTTGCCACCGTGTTATTGGACATCTGTTGTTCACGAGTCACCATTCCACCCAGCCCAGGACTGTACTTTAAGCAGCTTTCACCCGCCTTCGGGTAATAGTGGGCCTTGGAGGTGAAGCCAAACTTGGCAGGCACCGTAGCAACAAGCGTGAAATGATCCCACGAGTAGTAACTCACGCTGCTTTCAGCCATCTGACGCGCGAAGCTGCAACCACCGAGTATTGGCACCGCCGCGACTGCAATCCACAGTCGAGTCCTCAAGCCGTGGCACCTGCTTTCGGATCCGCGAACACGCGTTGGCATCGGTCGAAGTGTTGTTCCGGCGTTTCCCCGGGGATGGGCTCCCAGGCAATGTCAGCGGCGCAGGGTGGCGAAAGGCGCAGGCTCAGCATCAGCTGTCGTTGCTCTTCGGTTCGCCAGCCCCACTCATCAAGCAAATCCATCTGTTCTTCCAGCCATTCACTGACCACGCGGGTTTCTGCCAGTGCAGCGGCGGCGTCGACGTGGTAAGTCAGCAACCAGCGCTTGAGGTTGTCACGCAGGATGCTTCTGGCCTGTTCGCCTGACTCGGGAGTACGGAGCCACGGCGCGGGATTCGGTACCGGATACAGATCCGGTCTGGCGTTGGCCGCGCTCTTCCACTGATCTTCATCCCAATACAGCACACTGCTGATCGGTCCGAGCAGCAGCGGCCATTCAGTTTCTTTCATGTTGGCCAGGCAACGGGCGAGTACGCGGTTGTCCTGAAAGCGGAACAGTGAGCGGTCGCCATCCTCATCGATGACCATGCGTGCGATCCAGTGCTGGGTCAGGCTGTCGAGATCGGCCTTGTCCATGCTGCCGATCCAGCCCCAGTTACGCTGTGGATCATCCAGCAGCTTGCGGAACGCTTCGTTGCCCGAGTTTTCGAGTTCAGTCAGCCATGGGCTGATGGACGCGAACTGGGCGAACTCGGTACGTCGGTAGAGTTGCACCGAGCGCTGCATTACACCGGCGCTGTACAACGGCGTGACCGGGTTCGGTTCGGCGAGGCTGTCGAGAGCGAGGATCAGGACGCGATTGAAGCGAGACTGTTCGCCCAGCCAGTTATTGAACGCATCACTCATGCCACGACTCCCAGATCACATTTGCCTTCGCGGCAGGCCTCACAGATAGGGCAGCGGGTGTCACCGGCCTTGCGCGCAGCTTTGGCCAATGCCATTTGGGCGGCAGCCGGGACGAGCAAGGCGCCAGCCTTGTCTTTGGCCGCTAGCCACGGGATAACGGGTTCGAGAATCCCGATGCCTGTTCCGACACCCGGCGCACCGCCGGTGTTGGCCTTCACTTCCGCACCGCTGATGGTCACGCCACCCGCATCGACCTTGACGAAACTGCCGCCAGCCTTGGCCGTCAGCTCCATACCACCCTCGATCACGACCTTGTCGCCGGCGTGGTAGTGAATCTCCGTGCCCGCTTCCACGAACTGCCCGGTGCCGACCTTCACATGC
>NZ_JBQEQB010000001.1:0-71359 GCF_052046055.1 Pseudomonas sp. 22082 | reverse complement strand
CATCGTCAAGATTAAATTCCGAAACCCCAATTGCGAAAGCAGTTGGGGTTTTGTTTTGCCTGCAGGAAAAGGCTCGGCCATTTCTCGATTTAGATTCTTGAGGAAGCGACGCTGCAGGTGTTTATCCAAGAGGGCGTTTGCCTGATCACTTTCCTCTTGTGATACGCCATGGCTACCCCGTATAAGAGCGACTTTCACTTCCGATATAAGAAAAAGGATGCACGCATGAGCAATGCCTGGAACGAGGGATATTTCACGGACGAAGGCTACACCTATAGTTATAGCCGGGAAATCAATCCGGTTTTCCAGCGTTATTGTCTGCTGTTGCGCGGCTTCGCCACGCTGGAGAGTAGCGATGGCTACCACTGTGAGCTGGGTTTTGGTCAGGGTGTTTCGATCAACATCCATGCGGCGGGTAATCCGGGCTCTTATGTCGGCACCGACTTTCACCCAGGTCAGGCGTCCCATGCCATTGCTCTGGCCAGCGACTGGGGCAGCGATGCGCGACTGTATGACGACAGCTTCGAGCAGTTGCTGGCCCGTCATGATTTGCCTCAGTTCGACAGTATCAGCCTGCATGGCATCTGGACTTGGGTCAGCCGCGATAACCACAAGTTGATCGTCGAATTCGCCCGTCGTCATCTCAAGCCTGGTGGCCTGCTGTACGTCAGCTACAACTGCTTCCCGGGCTGGTCGCCTCAGGCACCCTTGCGCCAACTGTTCAGTCTGCACGACCGTTTCGCCAGCCAGGCCTCTGCACGTCCTGATCAACGTATCGAGGCTGCGCTGCAGTTTTCCGAAGCGCTGCTGGCTGCAAATCCTAAATATGCCAACTCGGCGCCAGGGTTGGACGCCAAGCTGCAGAGCATCAAGGGCCAGGATCGCCAGTATGTCGCCCATGAGTATTTCAACCGCGACTGGAACTGCATGTATTTCACCGACGTGGTGGATGCCCTGGCCCCCGCCAAGCTTGATTACGTTACGACAGCCGTGCCGTTGGACTCCGTCGATCCGCTCAACCTGACCGCCGAAGGCATGGACTTTCTGGAAGGCATTGAGCACCCGGTCATGCGTGAGCAGGCGCGCGACTATTTTGTGAACCAGAGTTTCCGCCGGGACCTTTATGTGCGCGGCGCCAACAGACTATCTGCTACCGAGCACCGCGAGCGTATGCTCAGCACGCGCTTCGTCCTGTTGCAGGCAGCCGACAGCGTGCCGGCCAACGTCACCGGTCCGGCAGGCGCAGCGACGCTGCAGGCAGAGATTTATGGCCCGGTACTCGCAGCACTGGCGGATGACGCCTATGTGCCGAAGACCTTGCGGCATTTGCTGGATCTTTTGCCCTCGCTGGCTTATGGCGATGTGGAACAGGCTCTCAACGTATTGATCGGCATGGGGGCCGTGGCGCCGTGTCAGAGCGAAGCAGCCGAAAAACTGGTGCAGGCCCGCTGCAATACCCTCAACCTGCAGCTGTGCAAGCGTTCGTTGTATGGCCACAAGATTCAGACCCTGGCGAGTCCGGTGACCGGAGGTGGGGTGACGGTCAGTCGCTTCCAGCAGTTGTTCCTGATATCGATCAAGCAAGGCAAAAAACACCCGGCTGAATGGGCACAACTGGCATGGGGCATCATCGGCGGCCAGGGCGAAGGTCTCCTCAAGGATGGCAGGGCCCTGACCACCGCGGAAGAAAACCTTGCCGAATTGACCGCGCAGGCTCAAGCGTTTGCCGAGAGTACGCTGGTGATTCTCAAGGCTTTGAAAATCGTCTAGTCGAGACGAGGGACGGCAAGACACCCTCGCGTTGCCTGCCGTCGTCCGGGGCATTTCGGATTCTTGCGCAAAACCAGAGCGACAGCACCGCGGCTGACGTGCTGACAAGGACGCGCGGTCGATGTAATGCCCCGATCAAATAATAGCGGTGACGGAAACTGGACTTTCCATAGGTACTGAAGTGAAGCGTGATACTCACCTTGTAATGCTCTTGCTGTTGGTAATCGGCTGTTCCCTGGCATCGCTGACCATCTGGAAGATACTGGGCTCTCGGGATCGAGCACTGGATGAAGTCAATGTCCACGGGTTGAACCTGACGCAGGCACTTGCGACGTATTCCGAGGGCATTGTCCGGCAGAGCTCGCTGCTTCTGCTCGGACTCGTCGAACGTCTGGAAACCGAAGGCAGTGGCCCAGCGCAAATCGAACGGCTCAAGACTTTGATCAACCGGCAGCGACCGCTGATGCCGCAGCTCAGTGGCATCACTATTTACGACAACAAAGGTCACTGGTTGATGTCATCCAACCGGCCGATTCCTGTCGGTGCCAACAGCAGTGACCGAGCCTATTTCATTCATCACCGTGACGATCCATCTCGCGAGCCCTTCATCGGCCCGCCCATCCGCAGTCGTTCGAATCAGGAGTGGGTGATCACGATCAGCCGGCGTTTCAATGACGATCGCGGAGAGTTTGCCGGTGTGGTGTCGGTCACCCTTGGGGTGGAAAACTTTCTGCGTCTGTTCGGCCAGCTCGATATAGGGCAGGAGGGCGCCATTGGCTTGTCCTACACCGATGGCACGCTGCTGGTCCGTTACCCTTTCCGTGAACAGGACATGGGGCGCAACTTCTCCAATTCGCCGATCTATGCGAAGTACCTGGTGGACAAATCGGTTGGCACTGCATCCTTCACGTCCAGTCTCGACGGCGTGGAACGGCTCTATGCCTTTCGCAAGAGTGAAACGCTGCCGCTGATCACTACGGTTGCGCTCGGTAAGCGCGAAGCCCTGGCGGCGTGGCGATTTGAAGCGCTGTTGTCGATCGGTGTGGTTACCACATTGCTGGGTCTCACCGGTGTTATCGGCTGGTTTTTGATTCTGGATATTCGTCGCCGGACGCAGGTGGAAGGTGAGTTGCGCGATACTCAACAACAGCTGCTCGGCACGAACCGGCAACTTGAGCTGTTGGCAATGAAGGATGCGCTGACAGGCCTGGCCAATCGGCGATGTTTCGATCAGACCCTGGCGATGGAAGCGCGCCGGGCGAAGCGTGACGCAACTTCGTTGGCGTTGCTGATGATTGATCTCGACTATTTCAAACTGTTCAACGACGCCGAAGGGCACATTGCCGGCGATGCCTGTCTGCAGCAGGTGGCCAAGGTGCTTGAGACCTGCGTGCGCAGACCATCGGACCTGGTGGCGCGTTACGGGGGGGAAGAAATGGCGGTGATCATGCCCGATACCGATAGTGACGGCGCAGCGGTCGTGGCGCAAATGATCCTGAAACGCTTGGCGCAAGAGCCTATCGCTCACCGGACCAGTCCATTCGGCCGAGTGAGTGTGAGTATCGGCATCGCGGCCGCCACCGGATCGCAACTGGACACGGTACAAGGCCTGATCGCTGCGGCAGATCAGGCGCTGTATCAAGCCAAAGGGGCGGGCCGCAATCAGCTCGCCAAAAGTGTCGCCAGCGAAAGCTACTCTCCGTACACCGGGTAATCCACATAGCCTTCGGCATGGCCGCCATACACCGTGGCCGGGTTCAGCGAGTTCAGCGGCCAGTCATTGGCGATGCGCGCGGGCAGGTCCGGGTTGGCCATGAACGGGCGACCGAAAGCCACGAGGTCCGCCAGTCCGGATTCAAGCAACCGCGCACCGCTTTCGGCGTTGTAGCGGCCCGCGTAGATGATCGCGCCGCTGAAGGTGTCGCGTACTGCTCGACGGAAGGTTTCCGGCATCACTGGCGCGTCGTCCCAGTCGGCTTCGGCGATGGACAGGTAGGCGATGCCGACGTCTTGCAGCACCTTGATCGCTTCGATGTAGGTGGTGTGAGGATCTTCCTCGACCATACCCAGATAAGTCCGCGCTTCATCGGTGGTGGTGAACAGCGGCGCAAAGCGCACGCCGACCTTTTCCTTGCCGATGCATTCGGCGACGCCGCCCACCACTTCGCGCAGAAAGCGCAGACGGTTATGCAGCGAACCGCCGTATTGATCGGTGCGCAGGTTGCTGTGGGCGGAGATGAACTGGTTCACCAGATAACCATTGGCACAATGCAGTTCGATACCGTCGAAACCGGCGTCCATGGCATTGCGCGCCGCCTGGATGTACAGCTGAACCAGTTCCTGGACTTCCTCGGTGGTCAGCGCTCGAGGCGCGGACGGCGGAATCAGAGCGCCCACACCGGGCGCCGTTTCGATGAACACACTGACCCGGTCGGTGGCGATGGCGGAGGCCGACACCGGTGCGTCGCCATTGGGTTGCAGGGCAGTATGGGATACGCGACCGACATGCCATAGCTGCGCGAAAATCACGCCGTCACTGGCGTGGACAGCCTCGGTGACCTTGCGCCACCCGGCGATTTGTTCGGGAGTATGAATGCCTGGAGTCCAGGCGTAACCCTGGCCACGGGGTTCGATCTGGGTGCCTTCAGTCACCAGCAAGCCCGCACTGGCCCGCTGCTGGTAATACTCGGCCATCAATTCATTGGCGACATTGCCCGGTTGAGTGCTGCGCTGGCGGGTGAGGGGCGGCAGGACGATGCGGTTTTTCAGGATGTGGCGGCCCAGGGTGACGGGTGTAAAGAAACTGCTGTGGTTCATGGAAATACCTTGTTCATGGCCTTATTAGACCAGTCGACTATTCTAATAGCGAAAAAAGAACACCGTGCAACACGCACACGGTGTTCGGATCAAGTTGAAGGAGCGGAGTGACACCTCAGCCGAGCAGTTTCAACAGTTGTTCGGCGACAGCCGCCGAGCTGGCGGGATTTTGGCCGGTGACCAGTTTTCCATCAGTCACCACATGAACCTGCCAATCCGCAACTTTGGAATAGCGACCGCCAAGACGCTGGAACTCGTCTTCGATCAGGAACGGCACTACGTCCGTCAAACCGACGGCTGCTTCTTCGGAATTGGTGAAACCGGTCACTTCGCGGTGCTGGATCAGCGGTTTACCTTCTGCGTCGACGACATGACGCAGCACCCCCGGCGCATGGCAGACGAAGCCATGGGGCTTGTTGCTGCGCGCGAAGGCTTCGATCAGGGCAATCGAATGCTTGTCTTCGGCCAGGTCCCAGAGCGGGCCATGGCCACCTGGATAAAACACGGCATCGAAATCTTCGGCGCGGACATCGGCCAAGCGGCCGGTGTTCGCCAGTGCCTGCTGGGCCGCAGGATCCTGGCGGAAGCGATCGGTTTCAGCCGTCTGAGCATCGGGCTCGTCGCTCTTCGGATCCAGCGGTGGCTGACCGCCGGCGGGCGAAACCAGGGTGACGTCGGCGCCGGCGTCCTTGAAGGCGTAGTAGGGGGCGGCGAACTCTTCGAGCCAGAAGCCGGTTTTCTTGCCGGTGTTGCCGAGTTGATCGTGGGAAGTCAAAACCATCAAGATTTTCATAGAGCACCCTGGGTTGGTCTGGCGGCGTTCATGAGCAAGGGATTCGCGCAGGATCGACACCGGGAAAAGGTTTGTCGGGGCGCAGCATAGTTTCCAATTAGACCAGTCGTCTAGTAATTTTTTCTCTAAAGCTTTTTCATGGACAGGTGTGGCAAACTCGCGTTCCTTTGAGATAAACGACTGGTCTATTGCCTGGTAATTCGTGCCCCATGAAACCGACCTACGACGACACCCGCCAACATTTGCTCGACACCGGCCACCGGATGATGGCCGAGAAAGGCTTCACCAGTGTTGGCCTGAACGAGATCCTGCAGACCGCCGGCGTGCCCAAGGGCTCGTTCTATCACTACTTCAAATCCAAGGAACTGTACGGCCAGGCCTTGCTCGAGGATTACTTCGTCGACTATCTGGCCGACATGGAGCGACGCCTGACGCTGCCCGGCCTGAGCGCCCACGAACGGCTGATGGATTACTGGCAGGGTTGGCAGGATCGCTGCACCCTGGAAGGCCATGGCGACGAATGCCTGGTGGTGAAACTCAGTGCCGAGGTGGCTGACCTTTCCGAAACCATGCGCCTGACCTTGCGTGATGGTGCCGAGCGAGTGGTGGCGCGCATCACCGAGTGCATCGAACAGGGCCAGGTCGAAAAAAGCCTGCCACAGGGCGATGCCCGACAACTGGCCGAAACGCTGTATCAGCTGTGGCTGGGGGCCAGTTTGCTGAACAAACTGCAACGCACAGGACAGTCGTTGAGTACGTCGATGGCGACTACGAAACGCCTGTTGAGCGTGTGAGAAAGCAATAGACGCAAGCGGTCGAGAGTCAGTTGCACAAACGAATGGGAATGCCTATCAATTGCGCAGCGGGTGGTATACCATCCGCCGCGTTTTGCTGGCAGTTATCCCCTTCGTTCTGGCCTATCTGTAAGGTTCTCCCCCATGCGTCGAACTCTGCTGTCCATCTGTGTGTTGCAAACGTTGTCTCCCTTTGCGTGGGCCGAGCCATCCGATTCAACGGTGTCAGCGCTGGAGCTGGAGGCAACCGATGTGGTCGGTACCGCGGATTACGAAAGAGCGGACGGCCCGGTACACGGATATCGCGCGACCCGTTCGGCCAGTGCCACGCGGACCGATACCTCGATCCATGAAACCCCGCAGTCGATCAGTGTCGTCACCAAAGATGCGGTAGAAGACATCGGCGCCACTCGGCTGCAGGACGCACTGGATTACGCGGGCGGAGTAGGGCGAGCCAACAATTTCGGCGGCCAGGGACTGACCACGTTCACCGTGCGCGGATTCACCACCGGCGAGTTCTACCGCAATGGTTTCCCGATCAACCGCGGTTATCCGAACATGCCGGATGCCAACACCATCGAGCGTCTTGAGGTCCTGCGCGGGCCGGCGACCATGCTCTACGGTCGTGGCGATCCGGGCGGCACCTTCAATGTCGTTTCCAAACAACCGTTGCCCGAGCGCACGGTCACACTCGGCAGCCAGTTGAATGACCAAGGCATGCGGCGGGGTACGCTGGATGCTTCCGGCCCGCTTGATGAAGAGGGGCGTCTGGCCTATCGCCTGAACGTGGTGGGCGAGGGCGGCGATACCTTCCGCGATCACGTCGAAACCGAACGCTACGGCGTGACCCCGGTACTGACCTGGCAAGCCAGCGATGACACCCGAGTGATCTTCGAGGGTGACTTCATGCGCAACAACCATCCGCTGGACCGGGGCGCGACGCGTTATCCACGGCAGATCGGCACCGCCTCCCGCGACACCTTTTTCGGTGAACCGGACGCCGGCAAGTTGCACAACGACAACAACATGGCGCAATTGCGCTTCGAGCATGTGCTCAATGAAGACTGGACGCTTGGCGGTGGCTTCCAGTGGCTCGACGGAACCTTGCAGGGCAATGCCATCGAAGCCAACGGCATTGCCGCCGACGGCCGGACCCTGGGACGAAATTTCAACTACCGCAAGCTGGAGTGGACGGACAAGGACACCCAGCTCAACCTGACCGGTCACTTCTCCACGGGCGGCCTGCAGCACACACTGCTGACCGGTATCGAATACGAGGACTACGACTACCAGTCGATCATCCAGCGCTCCAGCGGCGCGGTAAGTGCGTATCCGATCGACATCTTCAATCCGGTCTATGGGCAGCCCCGTCCGGCACTGACGCGCACCCCGACCCACGACAAGGAAAATCTCAAGACCTACGCCGCGTTCGTACAGGACCAAGTGGCCCTGACCGATCGGCTGAAAGTCCTGGCTGGCGCACGTTTCGAGCGCTTTGAGCACGACTACGAAACCTACGTGCCCGGCGGCAAAAACTGGCAGGCCAGTGATAATGCCGTCACGCCCCGCGTCGGTGTGACCTACGACCTGACCGACACCCTCGCGGTCTACGCGGACACCGCGCGTTCTTTCAAACCCAATACCGGCGCGAGTCGCCAGGGTGGCGGCTTCGAACCGGAGAAAGGCAAATCCTGGGAGATGGGGATCAAATGGGAGGCGCTGGATCATCAGTTGAGCGTCGACGCGGCGATCTATCAGATTGAAAAGCGTAATGTCCTGACCACTGACCCGGTGGACTCGACTTTCAGTGTGGCTGCCGGGGAAGTGCGCAGCCGAGGATTTGACCTCAATGTTGCCGGCAACCTGACCCCCGAGTGGCGTGTCATCGGGGGGTACGCCTACGTCGATGCCGAGGTGACCAAAGACAACGTGATCCGCTCCGGCACGCGACTGATGAACATCCCGAAAAACAGCTTCAGCCTGCTCAATGTCTATGAGTTCCAGGACGGTGCCCTCAGTGGTCTGGGTCTGGGAACAGGCCTCAAATATGTCGATGAGCGCGCGGGGCAAACGGCGAACACCGCGTTCTCGATGGGGAGCTACACCGTTGTCGACCTGCTCAGCTACTACAAGGTCAATGACAAGGTGCGCCTCAACCTCGACCTGAAGAACCTCTTTGACCGTGACTACGACGAGGGCGCATTCGGTAACGTCTACGCCTATCCGGGGGCACCGAGAACGGTGCAGGTCGGCATTTCTTACACGTTGTAGTCGGGGGCTGGAATCTGTCATCGGGGGCTGCGGCCCCCGATGACTGTGAGACTCAGCCGGTCACACACCCTTGCGGAGTCTTTCCGGCAAAACTGTCCACCAGGCTCGCCACGACCATCTCGCCCATGCGGGTGCGGGTCTGCAGGGTCGCGCTGGCGCGATGCGGTTGCAGCACCACTTGTTCCTGGGCAAACAAGGCTTCAGGCACGTTGGGCTCGTCGACGAAAACATCCAGTGCCGCACCCGCGATCTCACCGGCCGTCAGGGCCGCCACCAGATCGGTTTCGCTGACCAGTTTTCCTCGGGCGACGTTGATCAGGTAGCCGCCCTTGCCCAGGGCCTGCAACACGGAGGCATCGATGATGGCCTCGGCCTTGTCGGCGGCCGCCGCGAGAATCAGCGCATCACTGTCGCGGGCCAGTTGCTTGAGGTCGGCGATGAAGGTGTGGCTGACATCGCTCATCGGTTGCAGATCGGTGTAGCTGATCGGACAGCCAAACGCGGCCGCCCGGGTGGCGACCGCTCGGCCGACCCGGCCCATGCCCACGATGCCGATCCGCATGCCGGACACCTGCCGCGCCAAAGGCAGCGGTGCCAGTGGCGTCGGGCTTTGCGGCCACTGGCCCGAGCGAACGTAACGGTCACTGGTACACAGCCCACGACACACGGCGATCAGCAAGCCGATGGCCAGGTCGGCCACGTCTTCGGTCAGTGCGCCGATGGTCGCGGTCACTCGGATTCCGCGATCCCGGGCGTAGGCCAGGTCTACTGCATCGGTGCCGACACCGTTGACCGCCACCACTTCCAGTTTGGGCAGTTGCGCCATCAGCGCCTGGCTGATGCCCGTGTGGCCACCGGTGATCACGCCGCGAATGTTTGCGCCGTGTTCCTGCAAATATGCCGCTTTGTCGGCCTGCTCGAAATAACGCCTGATCGTGAACAGTTCGCCGAGACGGGCATTGATTTCCGGAATCAGGATCGGGCTCAACTGCAAGACTTCTGGCTTCATGTAAACCTCACTTACGCAATAAAAAAGCCGGCTCAACCGCGGCCGGCAAACGGCATGGCAGTGGCCATGACGGTCATGTTCAAGACGTTGGCCGACAGGGGCAGACCGGCGATGTAGCGCACGGCGTCGGCGACATGTTTGACGTCGACCATCGGCTCCACGGCGATGCTGCCGTTGGCCTGGCGCACGCCTTTGGTCATGCGCACCGACATTTCGGTCAAGGCATTGCCGATGTCGATCTGGCTGCAGGCGATATTGAATTCCCGACCATCCAGCGCCAGTGACTTGGTCAGCCCCAGCACCGCGTGTTTGCTGGCTGTGTACGCGCTGCTGAAAGGACGCGGGGTGTGCGCCGAAATCGAACCGTTGTTGATAATGCGGCCACCCTGTGGCTCTTGCCGGCGCATGAGCCCGAACGCGCCACGGGCACAGAGGAAAACGCCATTGAGGTTGGTGTCGATCACGTTTCGCCACTGCTCGAACGTCAGCTCATCCAGCGGCACGGCGGGGGCATTGACCCCGGCGTTGTTGAAGACCACGTCCAGGCGTCCGTAGACTTCGGCAATGGTTGCAAACAGCTGATCGACACTGGCGGGGTCACGTACATCGGTAGGCACCGCCAGGGCTTCGCGGCCTTCGCTGGCCGCCAGATCGACCAACGCCTGCAAGGGTTCGGGCCGGCGCCCGGCCAGCACCAGGGTGTATCCGTCGGCCAGCAGGCCCAGTGCAACCGAACGGCCGATCCCGCTGCCGGCGCCGGTCACCAGGGCAACTTTCAAAGATTGAGTGTCAGACATCTTGTTGTTCTCCTTTTTTCCAATCACTTAAGGACAGACTCAAGGCCGTGGGCCGACGCGCATTTCGAGTTGGCCAATGCCGTCGATCCCGGCGCTGATGACGTCGCCGGGTTGCAAGACATCGACGCCGGCGGGGCTGCCGGTCATGATCAGGTCGCCGGCCTTGAGTGTTACGGATTGCGAGATACGGCTGATGACTTCACTCACCGACCAGATCTGGCTGTCGAGACGATCGCGCTGGCGTTCTTCACCGTTCACGCTCAACCATAATTCCCCTTCGAGCCGACCGGTCCGGGTGACCGGCACAATGGCGGTCATCGGTGCGGCGCCGTCAAACACCTTGGCACCTTCCCATGGCAAGCCGTCGCGCTTGGCCAGGCGCTGTACGTCACGACGGGTCAGATCCAGGCCGGCGGCGTAGCCCCAGACATAGGCCAGCGCCTGGCTCTCTGGGATCTGCGCGCCGCCTTCGCCGATGGCCACGACCAGCTCGATTTCATGGGCAAACTCTTCGGTCAGTGACGGGAAGATCACTTCGCCGGCAGCGTCCACCACGCTGCTTGCCGGTTTCATGAAGAACACCGGTGGCTGGCGCGGCTGGCCCAGGGTGTCCGGCCACGGGTAGTTGCGGCCGACGCAGAACACGCGTCCGACGGGAAAGCGTTGCTCGCTGCCGACAATCGGCAAGGTCACTGGCAGATCCGGGGTAAAGACGTATTCGGTCATGTTCATCCTGCTGAAAGTCCTGTGTGAGAGTGCAGCGTACGGCGGCAATCGCTGGCGAAGTTGGACGAAAGCCGCCTCCAATTGGAGAAAACAGTTGTTCTGGCTTCAGCGCGTTTTCAACTCGATGCGGTACAGGCGACCGAGCAGCAATGAGTAGGAGAGAGTGCCGATCAGCGCCACGGCACCGATGAACCAGAACGCCCAGGCGAACGAGCCGGTGGCGTGGACGATGGCGCCGATCACGATCGGGGTCACAATGCCGCCGATGTTGGCGGCCAGGCTGGTGATCCCGCCGGTCAGCCCGATCAGTTCCTTGGGCGCCACCTCCGACACCGCCGCCCACGAGGACGACGCGATGCCCTGAGCGAAAAAGGCAATGGTCAGCACGGCGATGCAGATGACGTTCGAGTCGGTGAAGTTCACCAGCACGATCGACATGCCCAGCATCGACCCGACCACCAGCGGCAATTTCCGGGCGAAGGACATTGAGTAGCCACGACGGATCAGCAGGTCGGAGACGATGCCGGCGAGCAGGATGCCGACCGTTGCGCCCACGAAAGGCATCACGGCAAAGATCCCGGCCTTGATCGTGGTCAGATGGCGTTCTTCAATCAGATAGGTCGGGAACCAGGTGAGGAAGAAGTACAGCGCCGAGGTGCTGGCGAACTTGCCGATGCAAATGGCCCAGACCTGACGGTAGCTGAACAGCTCGGCGATCTGCCGCCAGTTGAAACGAGTGCGTTCCTGGCTGCTCTTGACCAGTCCGCCGCCGGCCTCGATGTATTTCAACTCTTCCTTGCTGACTTTCTTGCAGTTCAGCGGATCGCGATACAGATACAGCCACAGCACACCGAAGACGATGCCCAGCGCGCCGGTGCTGTAGAAGACATGGCGCCAGTCAAAGGTTGTGGCCAGCCACAGCAGGGCGCCGGTAAACAGTGCCGTTCCCAGGTACTGCCCGCAGACGTAAATGCTGCTGGCCAGGCCCCGTTCCCGCGCCGGGAACCACACGGTTACCGCACGGCTGTTGGCCGGAAATGCCGGCGCTTCCATCGCCCCGACGGCCAGGCGCAGGCCGAACAGCGAAGCGAATCCCGTGGCGAAGCCTTGAAACACCGTGACGGTCGACCAACTGATCAGTGAAACCCCATAGGTGAAGCGTGAGCCGAAGCGGTCGGCGATAAATCCGGCCGGCACCAGAGCGAGTGCGTAGGTCCAGGCAAAGGCAGAGAAGATCAGCCCCATTTCAATCTTGTCCAGGCCCAGGTCCTTGGCCATGAACGGGGCGGCGATCGAGATGTTCACCCGGTCGATGTAATTGATGATCGTCGCAATCAGCAGCAGCGAGAGCATGAACCAGCGTCGCCGCGTCGGCAGTCGCCGGGATGACACGGCGTCCCTGTCGGCGGCAATCAAGGGGGGCGCGGTGGTTTGAGAGGTGTGCGAATTCGACATGAGTGGACCTCGTTATTGTTAGAAGTGTCGAGTTGTTTGCGGACAGCCGACGCCGTTGCCCGCTGTCCGCAGGCAAGGCAATCGAAAGTTGAAACGAATGGCACAAACGGCCAGGGTCAGACGTTCAGGGACGTCTTCCGGCTGGCATCGTCGGTAAAGGCTGGGGAGGGGCGGCGGGGAGCAATAGCGGATTCATGACGTGCGCACCTTCTGTTGTTTTTGAAAGAGGTTGGGCGTGGGAAATACAGTGGTCGTACAACCTCTCGAAATCAATCAAGGTGTTAGATCATTTTTTCCGGAGAAGGGCGCGTCGGATAAACCTGTCCAAAAAAATCCACACAGTGAATTTTCCAGATGCTCTCTGGTTTGTCTTCTATCCGACTGTTTTTAAACGGAAAAAACAATGACTTTGCGGTCGCGTTTTTTGGACAGTGATCATTGGCAGTGGCGGTGTAGAAAAAACACTGAGTCTGGTGTCATCGTATGACTGCTTGAAGGGTCGGCGACGAACCTTCAAGATGAACCACGCCGATTACTCGGCAACGCCAGGAAAACCTGCCCAAGTACCTGTCGAGGATGCTCAACAAATGACGTCACAATGCCGTGTGCCCACCTACGTCATGCAGCAACGCAGCGAGATGATGGATTTCTACATTCGTGACAAAAAAGGTCGCCGCGCCGAGACTGGCCCGCACCGACACGAATACTTCCAGATCCAGATCAACCTCGGCGGCGACACGGTGCAGCACATTGGCAACGCGGTTCGACCATTTCCGCGTAACGCACTGGCATTCATCCTGCCGCACCGTGTGCACGTGATTCCGCATCCGGCGGACAGCAATTTCATGGTGATCAACTTTTCCCAGACCTTTCTGTTGCCGCATTTGCAGTGCGACCCGATGGATCTGGAGGAGGTATCGATTCTCCTGGCGCCAGAACTGTCGCCGTTCCGCTTTCAGGAACATCTGGATTTCATTCTGGGGAGTGAGGATTTCAACGAGGTCTGTGACTTGATCGAACAGATGCGCAGACTGGACGAGAATCGTCAGTTCGGTACACGCGAAGTGCTCAAGGGATTGCTGCTGCAACTGGTGGGCAAGGTGTGCGTCCTGTATGCCGAACCGCTCAAGCGCCTGGCGGAAGAAAACGCAGCACAGGCCAGTCGACGGGATGCACTGAGCCGGATGTTCGAGTATCTGCGCAAGAACATTGCCGACCCCGATCTCAATCTGATCAAGGTGGCGGCGGCGACCTATCTGTCACCGACCTATCTCACGCACTGGCTGCGCAAGGAAATCGGCAAGACCTTCACCGAGCTGGTGCTGGAACGCAGAATGCACGCGGCGCGCAATTACCTGCTCAATGGAACCCGGCCAGTGGGCGAGGTGGCGAGGCTGTGTGGTTTTGCGGATGAAGCTTACTTCTCCCGGCGTTTTCGCCAGATTCACGGCCAGCCACCTGGACAGTTCCGCCGTCGGCAACTGGACCCCGACAGCCCGCAGTCACCTGTAGATGCTTGATCGGCTAATGCGACGAAACATAATCCGAGGCCGACGTCGGCGCAGGCAACGCATACGTTGCCTTCATCCACTCGATCTCTGCTTGCGGCGTTCGGCCGAAAAAACGTTTGAACTCGCGGCTGAACTGCGAAGCGCTTTCATAGCCGACACTGAACGCCGCCGCTGACGCAGTCATGGCGTGGCGCAACATCAGCAGTCGCGCCTGATGCAGACGTGTCGACTTCAGGTATTGCATGGGCGAGGCGTCCGTCACGCTGCGAAAATGCAGGTGAAAACTGGGCACGCTCATGCTCGCTTCGCGCGCCAGTTGCTCGACGTCAAGACGCTCCTGATAGCTGCTGTGGATCTTGCGGATCGCCCGCGTCACCTTGCCGAAGTGGCCCTGTCGATTGAGTGCGGCGCGCATCGAGCCGCCTTGTTCGCCGGTCAGGATGCGGTAGTAGATTTCCCGCAACAGCGACGGCCCCAATATCTGCGCCTCACCCGCAATGTTCATGGCTTCGAGAAAGCGCAGTGTCGATAGGCGCAGGCGGTCGTCCATCGGCGAGGCGAACATGCCTTTTGGTTGAGCATCGCTCGGGCCGTGAACCTCATCCACTTGCTGCATCAACTCGCTGGCCACCTGGAAATCGAGCTGCATATAGATCGCGAGCATTGGCTCGTCTTCAGAGGCATCGGTCTCCATGGTGAAGGGAATCGGAACCGACACCACCAGGTAGTGCTGGGCGTCATAGACGTAAACGTCATCGCCCAGATACCCGCGTTTCTGTCCCTGACAGAGAATCACAATGCCGGGGTCGTACAGCACCGGCGTGCGGGTCAGTGGTCGGTTCGAGCGCAGGAAGCGCACGCCCTCCAGCGCACTGAGGTTATAGCCCTCGACCGGTGCCAGCGTCTCCATGAGCTGCACCATGCGCGACGTGCCTGGGTCGGCCTGTTTCATCGGGTTCTCTCTGTGGGCCGTTCAATGGTCGGTGGAGCGGCTCAGCGTTTCCCATTGATCGATCTCGCTGGCGGCGCGTTTCAACTTGTCGCGCACCAGGTTCAATGCATCGCTGCCCAGCAACAGATGCGCTGGCGGAGCAGGGCTGGCGATGATCTGCAACATCGCCTGCGCCGCCTTCTGCGGATCGCCGAGCTGCTTGCCGCTCTTGTCTTCGCGGGCCTTGCGCACCGGATCGAAACTGGCGTCATAGTCGGCGATGCTGCGCGGCGTGCGCTGCATCGAACGACCGGCCCAGTCGGTCCGAAATGAACCCGGTGCGACGGCAGTCACGAAGATATTGAACGGCGCCAGTTCCTTGCTCAGGGTATCGGAGATGCCTTCGAGCGCAAACTTGCTGCCGCAGTAGTACGCGATACCCGGCATGGTGATTGTGCCGCCCATCGACGTGATATTGAGAATATGGCCCGCCCGCCGCTGGCGAAAGAACGGCACAAACGCCTTGGTCACGGCGACGGCGCCGAACACATTCACGTCGAACTGGCGGCGCATGTCCTCCAGTGGCGACTCCTCGAAAATGCCTTCGTGGCCGTAGCCGGCGTTGTTGATCAGCACATCGACCGGACCGTGGGTCGCTTCCACAGTCGCCACGACACCCTCAATCCGGTCGAAGTCCGTGACATCCAGCAGCACGCCGTACGCGTTGCCGCTGGACAGCGCCTGAAAGGCTTGCAGGTCGGCTTCGTTGCGCACGGTGCCGATGACGCGGTGGCCGGCAGCCAGCGCTTCCTTGGCCAGCGCGTGGCCGAAGCCGCTGCTGACGCCGGTGATGAAGAGGGTTTTGGTGGTGGTCATGACGGGCTCCAGTGAATGCGGTTTCAGCTCATGGTATCCATCGAAGAAACACTCACCTATGTCGGTTTGTCTTTGATCATTGCCTATTCCTATCAACGGGGCGAGATGACGGCCGATGAACTTTTTGCGTAGCTCCAGGCATCCAGGCTGGAACAGACTGCAACCGCTGATATCCTGCGCAACAACCGCCGATGAGCCAGGACGAAATGAAGACATCAACCCGTTGGCCCGCAGACGATAACGAGTTGGCGCAATTGCGCGCGTTCAACCGCAAACTTGCCCGGCTGCCGCGATTTCGCATCCGCAATCGCATCACGCCACGGGCGATTCAGTTGCTGTTGCGGCTAAGCCAATTGGGCGGCGCAAGAAAGTTGCTCAAGCACGGGCTCGAGGCCGAACGAAAAGTGGTGGGTGTCGACGGCGCATCAGTGCCGGTGCGGATTATTCGGCCAAAGACAAAGGCCAAAGGCGTAGTGCTGGATTTCCATGGCGGCGGCTGGGTCATCGGCAACGCGCAGATGAACGACCCCCTCAATATCGCCATGGTGAAATCCTGCGACGTAGCAGTGATCTCGGTCGACTATCGGCTTGTGGTCTCGACTCCGATCGAGGGCGTCATGCAGGACTGCCTCACGGCGGCCCGCTGGCTGCTGAGCGATGACTGCCGCGAGTTTGCGAACCTGCCCGTCATCGTCGTGGGCGAGTCGGCAGGCGGCCACCTCGCCGCCGCGACCCTGCTGCAACTCAAACAGTGGCCGGACCTGCTCGAACGGGTGAGCGGGGCGCTGCTGTATTACGGCGTCTACGACCTGAGCGGAACCCCCAGCGTACGCAACGCCGGGCCCGATACCTTGCTGCTGGACGGGCCGGGGATGGTTGAAGCGCTGCAAATGCTCACTCCGGGATTGAACGATGAAGAACGCCGGCAGGCGCCGTTGTCACCGCTGTACGGTGACTTCACCGGTTTTCCGCCAGCGTTGATGTTTGCTGCGCAACTGGATCCGCTCAGGGATGACACGCTTGAGTTGGCTGAGCGTTGGGGCAGGGCGGCGGAAGTGGAGGTGCATCTGTTGCCGGAAACCGCACATGGGGTGATTCATTTTCCGCTGGGGTTGGCGGGGAAAGTGCTTGGGTATAGTCGTGCGTGGGTTGCGGGGCGGGTTGTTGAGGGGTAAGCCATCGACCCTCACTCAGCCGCCACCTTGAATTGCTCGAGAATAAGTTCAGCCAATGTCCTGACAGGCTCGGTGAAGCTTCGCCGAGGCCTGTGCACCAGTCCGATATCACGATGGAAGGTGTGTTGGCCGAGATCAAGCGCCCGCACACCTGACGGCCATTGCTGATGGGTGGCCGTCTGCGGCACGAGCGCGACCCCTACGCCATTTTCCACCAGCCTGATGATGGCCTCCAGCTCATCCAGCTCAGAGACTTCACGCAAAGTGAAATGCATCTGTCGCAGGAAACGATCGACCTGCCTGCCGCCGAAGGAGGAGCGGTCATAGCGAATGAACGGCAGGCTTGAGAGCAGTTCGATCCAGTCTTCTCCCGGTACGTCCTTGGGCACGATCAGACGGTAGGGCTCAAGCGCCAGCGTGGTCCAGCGCAGATCGCTTTGAAGCGAGAAGGGCGGCCGAATGATCGCCGCCATGTCGATTTCGCCAGTATCCACCAGGTTCACCAGCTCCATGGAAAGACCGGGCACGACACGCGTTCGGCATTCCGGGCACTGCTGGTGAAACCTGGCGAGTGCGTCCGGGAGAAACGATCGCTGGACTGAGGCGATTGCGCCGACGTTGACCAGAATGCTGGTGGAAAGACCGACGGTGGTCGATCCCAGGTTGTCGTAAAGACGAAGCAGCTCCTGCGCCTGAAGCAGGACTTGCTGGCCCATCCTGTTGAGGTGGGCCGAGCGTCCTTTTCTGTCGAATATTTCAAAGCCGAGCTCGGCTTCCAGACGTTGAATCTGGGCGCTCACCGCCGCCTGGGTGAGGCCTATCCGGTTGCCGGCAGCCGCGAAAGTGCCTTCCCGCGCGACGGCAATGAGGGTCTTGAGTTCTTTTATCATTCACAAATATTAGTTGTGTTTCTGAGAAATATATATTGATTTTTTTGCTGTCAGTGTCGCCCTACGATGTGCTCACCAACCACAAAAACCGTATCGGAGTCCTGATGAGCCTTTCGCCATTCCACCTCGCCATCCCCGTTTACAACCTGGCTGCAGCCCGCACTTTTTACGGTGAGGTCTTCGGCCTGGAAGAGGGTCGTTCCAGTAACCAATGGGTCGACTTCAACTTTTACGGGCATCAACTGGTGATTCACGAACACCCGAAAACCGCGTCTCAGGAAAGCGTTCACAGCAACCCGGTCGACGGGCACGACGTTCCTGTTCCTCACTTCGGCATCATCCTGGGATGGGAAGAGTGGGAAGCGCTGGCAGAGCGCCTCAAGTCTTTCGGTACCGAATTTGTGATCGAACCTTACATTCGATTCAAAGGACAGGTTGGCGAGCAAGCCACCATGTTCCTGTTCGACCCTTGCGGCAATGCCCTCGAATTCAAGGCCTTCAAAGATATGAGTCAGCTCTTCGCCAAGTAAGAAACGCAATGGCACAACGGCGTTGTGCCATTTGATCTCAAGTGAGCTGGAAGCTCATGACTCTAGCAACTGCCGATTGATGCAGTCCTTTCATTCCAACAAGAAGGCTAGACATGAAACGTATTCCCCTGGTGTGGCAAATCGTTGCCGGGCTGTTGCTTGGCGTGCTCGTTGGTTGGTACTTCAATACCCATCCGCAGTATCAGTCGTGGGTCAGCACGGAGATCCTGAAACCGCTTGGCGATATCTTCATCAAGATGATGAAGATGGTGGTCGTGCCTATCGTGTTCTGTTGCATGATCCTGGGTATCGCCGGAGGCGGGGATAACAAGTCGTTCGGCCGGATGGGCATCAAGTCGCTGGGCTATTTCTTTGCGATCACCGGCCTGGCCATCGTGATCGGCCTGTGTTTCGCGAACCTTTTCGAACCCGGTACGGGCACCGATATTTCGGGCATCGCACACGGTACTGCCGCCATCACGATGGAGCCTTCGAAGGGCGCGCTCGTGATTGTGCAAAACATCGTTCCGGATAACGTTCTGGTGGCGATGTCCGAGGCGAAGTTGCTTTCGGTGCTGTTCTTCGCGGTGTTGTTCGGTGTCGCGCTGAACGCATTGCCCAGGGAGAAAAGTGCACCTGTGGTTGCGCTGGTCCAAGGCATTTCAGATGCGATGTTCAGGATCGTCTCGATCGTCATGGCCTATGCCCCGATAGGGGTGTTCGGCATGATCGGTGCGACCGTCGCTACCTTCGGCTTTGCCTCTTTGCTGCCCTTGCTCAAGTTGATTGGAGTGGTCTATCTGGCGCTGATCGTCTTTGCATTGGTGGTACTCGGAGGAATCAGTTACCTGATCGGCGAGAACATCTTCAAGTTGATCAGGTATTTCCGCGACGAGTTGATTCTTGCGTTCTCCAGTGCTGCCTCTGCAGCGGTCATGCCGCAGTTGATGAGCAAGCTGGAGAACTACGGCGTACCACGGCGCATTGTCAGTTTTGTGGTGCCAGTGGGGTACGCGTTCAACCTCGATGGCGCGTCGATCTTCCTCGGCGTGGCGACAATTTTCATCGCCCAGCTTTATGGAATCGATCTGTCGCTTTCTCAGGAAATCCTGCTGGTGGTGACCATGGTGCTGACCTCCAAAGGTGCTGCCGGGGTGCCTGGATTCGCCATCGTCATCCTGTCGGCCACGTTGGCGTCTGCCGGTCTCCCGCTGGAGGGCGTGGCACTGATCGCCGGTATCTTCAGGATTATCGACAGCGGCACCACCACCCTGAATGTGTTGGGCAATGCGATTGCGCCCCTGGTGATCGCCAAGTGGGAGAGGGTGACTCTTGAGCCTTCGCGTACCCGCCCGGACGTACAAAAGGCCTGACGATCACAAGGAGCACTGACGGCGCTGCACGAGTAAACGCCTGCTGATGTACAGGCGATTTTTTTCATCAAGTTACTAGACGACCGGTCTGATATTGAAGGTATGCAACATGATTGATAACAGTCGCAACACGGATCTTTTTTCTCCCATGCAAATGGGCGCCCTGCAATTGGCCAACCGGATTGTCATGGCGCCCGTGACTCGCAGCCGGATGGCTGAAGACGGTGTTCCGAACGAACTGCACGCTACTTACTACGCACAGCGCGCGAGTGCCGGCTTGATCATTGCCGAAGCGACAAACATTTCGGCGCAGGGGCGCGGCTACGCCATGACGCCGGGGATCTGGTCGGACGCGCAGGTGGCGGGCTGGAGAAAAGTCACGGACGCCGTCCATGCCGCAGGTGGCAGGATTGTCAGCCAGTTGTGGCACGTGGGGCGTTTTTCCAGCGTCGAGTTACAGCCCCACGGTGCCGCTCCCGTTGCGCCCTCGGCAATCAAGGCAGAAGGCAGCACCTACACCGAGAACGGCTTTGTCGAAGTGTCGACGCCCCGGGCGCTGGAGACGTCGGAGATTCCCGGCATCATTGAGCAATACAAGCGCGCCGCTGAAAATGCCAGGCGTGCCGGTTTCGATGGCGTGGAGGTTCATTCGGCGAACAGCTATCTGCTCGACCAGTTTCTGCGTGACTCGACCAATCAGCGCACTGACCGGTACGGCGGCACCATTGAGAACCGCGCCCGACTGACCCTTGAAGTCACTGAAGCGGTGATTTCGATCTGGGGCAGCGACCGCGTCGGCATTCGTCTTTCGCCGGTCACGCCCGATGCCGGAAACACGCCTCCCGACAGCAATGTCATGGCGACTTACGGATATCTGATTCAGCAGCTCAACCGACTCAATCTGGCCTATCTGCACTTCGTCGAAGGCGCCACCGCGACCTCGCGTACGGTTCCTGATGGCGTTGATCTGGATGCATTGAGCGCGCAGTTCGAAGGCCCCTTCATAGGCAATAACAACTACGACCTCGAGATGGCATTGAAGCGCCGGGCGCAGGGCCGGATTGACGCGGTGGCGTTCGGGCGCCTGTTCATTTCCAACCCCGACCTCGTGGAGCGCCTGCGTCGGGGCACCGAACTGACCATCGCGCCACGCGAGAGCTACTACGGCGGCGGCGCCAAGGGCTACACCGACTGGCCAACGGCTGACCATTGATTTGTGCGCCCTGAACCGGATCGGCGCAGGGCGGATTGATTGAAAAAACATTCACAGCAAACAGGAGTTCATCATGAGTCATCCAACTTACGTGCAGGAATACAACGCAATCGTCGAAGTGCTCAGCCAGTACAACGAAGGTGGAGCAAAGGCTGACAGCGCCTTGATGAAGCCCGCGTTCAATGCGCAGGCGACCATGTTCGGGGTTGACGACGGCAAGCTCGTCGGCGGCGCGATCCAGAATCTGTATGACGTCATCGACAGCGCGTTCCGTCCATCCCCCGAAGCCGAAGCCGCCATCGTTCGCATCGATATCGTCGGCACGGCTGCGAGTGCCCGGGTCGATACCGACAACGTGTCGGGGTTCCGTTTCACCGACTTCTTCAACCTGCTGAAGGTAGACGGCAAGTGGACGATCGTCAGCAAGATCTACCACACCCACCCGAGCGCCTGAGCCCTCGTCTTCTGCCCCGGCAGTACCGGGGCAGCACCGTTTACGCCTGATCCATCGCCTCGGTCAGCCCCTGATCCTCACCCAGAAACCCGCCACTCTGATGCTGCCAAAGTCGCGCATAGGTGCCGTTTTTGGCCAGCAGTTCGGTGTGGGTGCCTTGCTCGATGATGCGCCCTTCATCCATGACAATCAGTCGATCCATCGCCGCAATCGTCGACAGTCGATGGGCGATGGCGATGACAGTCTTGCCCTGCATCATTTCATCGAGGCTTTCCTGAATGGCGACTTCGACTTCGGAATCCAGGGCGCTTGTCGCTTCGTCCAGTAGAAGGATCGGCGCGTTTTTGAGCATCACCCGGGCGATGGCGATGCGTTGGCGCTGGCCACCGGAAAGCTTGATGCCGCGTTCGCCCACCAGCGTGTCATAGCCGGTGTGGCCCTGGCGGTCGCTGAGCTGGTTGATGAAGCCGGCGGCTTGGGCGTTCGACGCAGCACGCTGGATCTGTTCGTCGGTCGCGTCCGGTCGGCCGTAGGCGATGTTGTCGCGGATGGAGCGATGCAGCAGGGACGTGTCCTGAGTGACCATGCCGATCGCGCTGCGCAGGCTGTCCTGCGTCACCTTTGCGATGTTTTGACCGTCGATGCGAATCTCGCCGCGATCGACGTCATAGAAGCGCAGCAGCAGGTTGATCAGCGTGGATTTACCGGCACCGGAGCGGCCCACCAGACCGATTTTTTCCCCCGGTCGGATGCTCAGGCTCAAGCCGTCGAGCACCTGGCGTTCGCCGTTGTAGTTGAAGCTCACGTTGTCGAATTCCACGGCGCCGCCGGAAGGCACCAATACGCCGGCGTCCGGCGCATCCTGCACCTTGGGGCCACGGGTCAGGGTGCCCATGCCGTCCTGCACGGTGCCGATGTTTTCGAACAGCGACGTCATCTGCCACATGATCCAGTGCGACATGCCATTGATGCGCAGCGCCATGGCCGTGATCGCCGCCACGGCGCCGGTGCCGACTTCGCCTTGATGCCACAGCCACAAGGCGTAGCCGCCGGCGCCCATGATCAGCCCGACCACCAGCGCCTGATTGACGATCTCGAACTGGCTGACCAGACGCATCTGGCGGAAACCGGTCTGCTTGAAATCCTCCATCGCCGCGCGCGCAAAGTGCGCTTCACGTTTGGAGTGGGAGAACAGTTTGACGGTGGTGATGTTGGTGTAGGCGTCCGAAACCCGGCCCGTCATCGACGACCGCGCATGGGCCTGCTCTTGTCCGACCTGGCCCAGGCGCGGTACGAAATACAGCATCGCCAGCCCGAACAGCGCGACCCAGGCAATGAACGGCAGCATGAGTTTCAGGGCGAAACCGCCGGCCAGGGCGATGATCGCAATGAAATAGACGCCAATGCCCGGTGCGATCTCGATGACGGTGAACAGCACTTCGCGCACCGCCAGTGCGGTCTGCATCACCTTGGTCGTGACCCGGCCGGAAAACTCGTCGGAAAAGAATGAAAGGCTCTGCCGCAGCATCAGCCGATGAAAATCCCAGCGCAGACGCAACGGCAAATTGATCGCCAAGACCTGATGCTGAACCATGGTGCGCAGCGCCACCAGCCCGACACTGGTCAGCAGCACGAGGCCGATGCCCCACAGCACGCGGCTCTCCTGGCCATTTGCATCACCGCCGGCCTGCCAGGTCGAGAGCAGATCCACGACCTGACCCAGAAAGGAAAACAACCAGGCTTCGTAGATCGACACACCGGCACTGAGCAGCGCCAGCGCGAGGATATAACCGCGAGCGCCGCGGGTGCAGGCCCACAGGAACCGTGCCAGACCGACCGGCGGTGGCGGCGCTTCGTCGGGCGGGAAGGGGTCGAGCCGTTGTTCAAACAGGCGAAGCATTGGGGGTCTCCGAATTCATCAGTTGCGGGGATTCTGCCACTTATCGATCACATTGAGGGGCTGCAGGTTCAGGTCAATCACCGAGCGCCGCTCATCGCGCTTGAACGACCATGCAAAACTCCTATCATGCAAAGGGCCTGCGTCGGTGGCTTGTAACCGGCGGCGCCCCCTACGTTTTTAGAGAGATCGATCCTCGTGGAGTCTTTCCCGGACGCATTGCACGAATCCCTCACGACCCAATTCATTTTCGGTCCGTTCTGCGTCGTTCCAGGCAAACGGCTGCTGACCCGCAACGGTGTGGCGGTCGAGATCGGCGGGCGGGCGCTGGATCTGCTGATCGCCTTGCTCGAGCAACCGGGACGGGTGCTGTCCAAGTACGACCTGATCGACAAGGTATGGCCCGACAGCGTGGTGGCCGAAGGCAGCCTGCGCTTTCATATGACCGGCCTGCGGCGGATTCTCGGGGATGGCGAGGAACAGGCGCGTTACATCGCGACCCAGGTGGGCGTGGGTTATGCCTTCGTCGCGCCGCTGGAAAGAAAACAGGCCGCTGTGCAACCGGCGCCCATCGCGACCCGAACTGCCGAGGGCGTCTGCAGTCTGCCGCCCCGGGCCAAACTGATCGGCCGCGAGACCGACCTGCAACTGGTCATCGACCACATGCAGCAACCGAGGCTGTTCACCATCGTCGGCCCCGGCGGCGTCGGCAAGACCAGCCTGGCCATCGAAGTGGCGCACCGCATCGCCGCCCAGGGCTATGAGCGCGTCAGTTTCGTCGATCTGGCGCAAGTGGAAGACTGCGCGCTGGTACCGTCGGCGCTGGCCCGATCGCTGGACATCCCGGTGCAGGCGGAAGACCCGATGTTCGTCCTGCTCGCGCATTTGCGTGAGCAGCGGCTGATGCTGGTGATCGACAACTGCGAACACCTGATCGACGCGGTGTCGACCCTCCTGGAGCAGATCAGCGACACCGCGCCGGAGGTCGGGGTTCTGGCCACCAGTCGCGAGCCGCTGCGGGTGCGTGGCGAATACGTGCACTGGCTCAATCCGCTGGAGTTTCCCCGTGAGCCGCAACACCTCTCGGTTGCGGAGTTGTTGGCATTTCCGGCCATCAAGCTGTTTGTCGAACGCGCGTCGTCGAGCAATGCCGCGCTGTTGCTGGAAGCGGGCGGAGGGCAAATGATTGCGGACATTTGCCAGCGGCTGGAGGGCATGGCGCTGCCGATCGAACTGGCGGCGATGCGGGTCGCCAGCCACGGATTGAAGGCCACCCACGCGCTGCTCGGCGAGCGCTTCTCCCTGGGCTGGTCGGGGCGCAGGACCGCCGTTCCCCGCCATCAGACCCTGCGCGCCATGCTCGACTGGAGCTATGACCTGCTGTCGCCGCAGGAGCGTCTGGCGCTGGAGCGGTTTTCGGTCTTCGTCGGGCCGTTCTCCCAGGAAGCCGCCGCTCAGGTGGTGGCCGAATCGCAACACGAAAGCGCTGCGGCGGCTGCGATTCTCGACGACCTGGTGTGCAAGGGGCTGGTCACGGTCGATCACAGCGACTCGACGGATTCGTATCGCTTGCTGGAGATGACGCGTGCCTACGCCCGGGAAAAACTGGCGGCGCGGGGAGAAGCCGAGGTCAATGCGCTGGCGTTCCGGCACGCGGCGTTTTACATGGATTTGCTCGGCCATCTGGGGACTGCGCCCGACGAAATTTTCCGTCATTCGGCGCGTCTGGCCAGCCAGTTGGGCAACGTTCGCGGTGCGCTGGAATGGAGCTTCGGGCCCCACGGCGATCCGGGACTGGCGTTGCCGCTGGCGGCCGCGAGTGCGCCGTTGTTCCTGCATTTTTCCTTGCTGGTCGAGTGCCGTACCTGGTGCTCCCGGGCGGTGGAACTGCTGGAGCTGGGGTACTACGGCACGCCCACCGAAATGGAACTGCAAGCCGCGCTCGGTCTGGTGCTGATGTTCACCCGAGGCAACAGTGAAGCCGCCGAAAAAGCCTTGCTCCGAGCCCAAGACATTGCAGTCGCGTTGAACGACTACGGCTCACAATTGCGGCTGCTGGGCCGCTTGCAGATTTTCTACGAGCGCATCGGTGATTTCCCGTCGTCGCTGGCCTGGGCGGAGCAGGCCGCTGTGGTCGGCAACATCCTCAACGAGCCCGCCGCCATCGCGATTGCCGCATCGCTGACCGGCATCTCCCATCATCTGCTCGGCAATCAGCGTCTGGCCCGCCAGGAACTGGAAAGTTCGTTGCGCAACAGTTTGCCGTCCCATCCCAGCAACACGATTTACTACGGCTTCGATCACCGCAATCGCACGGGGCTGGCGCTGGCGCGGTCACTCTGGCTGCAGGGCTATCCCGATCAGGCCCGGCGCTTGGCCGAGCAGATCGAGGCCGAAGCCTCGGCGTTGCAGCATCCGGTTACCTACTGCATCGCCATGGTCTGGATTCTGTGCATCTATATCTGGACCGGCGATCTTGCCAAGGCAACTGCCAGTCTCGAACGGTTCAGTGCTGTCGCCGAAACCAACGCACTCGGCCCTTACATTGCCGCGTGCCACGGGTTGCGCGCGGCGATCGCCATCCGTGCCGAGGAACCCGGCGAAGCAGTTGCCATGCTGGAGGAAAGTCTGGCGCGGTTGCGGGGCATGCGTTACGAACTGCTGACGACCTCATTCGAAATCGCACTGGCCGAAGGCCTGATGCTGGTGGGTCAACACCCAAAGGCACTGACCCTGGTCGACGGCACCATCGATCACTGCCGCCGAAGCGGTGATGCCTTTGCGCTGCCGGAGTTGTTGCGAATCAAGGCCGGGATTCTCAAGGTCATCCAGGCCGACGATGTTCAGGCCATGCTGGCGGTTCTTGAGGATTCCATTGCGCTGAGTCGCGAGCAGGGCGCGTGGGCGTGGGAGTTGCGGTCATCGATGGATCTGGCGCGGTTCTGGCTTGAACAGGGTCAACCGGATCAGGCCCGGGCGTTGCTCGGTGCCTGCCGCGAGCGGGCGTCGGAAGGCTTCGACAGCCTTGATTTGCGTCGGCTGGAAAGCTTCTGGCAGAGCCTGCCCGCTATTCCGGCGTAATCAGGGCGGCCATTTTCACCAGATCCGCCAGCGAGCGGGCCTTCATCTTGCGCATCACCTTGCCGCGATGGGCCTTGACGGTGATTTCGCTGATGTTGAGATCGGCGGCAATCAGTTTGTTTAGCCGCCCGCTGACCACAGAAGCCATGATCTCCTGCTCGCGCGGCGTCAGGGTCTTGTAGGCCTCGAGCAGTGCGCGCAGATTCTTTTCCCCCTCAAGCGCCACGCGACTGCTCTGCAGCGCATCGGCCATGGCGCTGAGGATCACCTCGTCGTTGAACGGCTTGGTCAGAAACTCCACCGCACCGGCCTTCAGGGCCCGCACCGTGCGCGGAATATCGCCGTAGCCGGTGATGAAGATGATCGGCATGTTGTGGCGCTCATCGGCCAGCGCGGTCTGCAGATCCAGGCCGTTCAGGTCGGGCAGGTTGATGTCCAGCACCAGACAACTGGGCACCAGCGCCCGGGGCGCGTCGAGAAAATCCTGCGCGGACTCGAACAGCCGTGGGTGCCAACCGGCGAAGCGGATCATCAGCTCCAGCGACTCGCGCACGGAAATGTCGTCATCGACAACGAATACGACGGGCGTGACATCACTCATCGGTAATGCTCCACGGGAAGGGGCGATTGCGTTGTTCGCGTTCAACATGTCGATTCCTTGTTCTGTTCGGCTTCACGCTCAATCGAGGGGCAGGGCGGCACTCAGGGCCTTGAGCAATTGGGCTTCGCTGAACGGTTTGAACAGGCACTCCACGGCGCCACTGTTCAGCAGCTTCGCTTGTTCGCTGGCATCGCCGTGCGCGGTGATGAAAATCACCGGAATGCGATAGTCACGCCGCAGCAGCTCGCGTTGCAGATCAGGTCCCGACATGCCGGGCATGGCCACGTCGAGAATCAGGCAATGAGTCAGATCCAGATAGGGCGATGCCAGAAACGCCTGCGCCGAGGCAAACGCCTGGACGGCGAAGCCGAACTCCTTGATCAGGTCAGGCAGTGATTCACGAACCGATTCGTCGTCATCGACCACCGATACGAGCAAATGCGTACCCATCAATCATTCTCCACGGTGCGATCGGCGAGGTCGCGGTTATCGGTTTGCGGCAAGTCCGTCGAATGCGGGATGGCAAAGGTAAACGTCGTACCCGGGCCGTCATTGGCGCTGGCCCACAGCTTCCCATCGTGGCGCTCGATGATCGAGCGACTGATGGACAGACCGACCCCCATGCCCGAACTTTTGGTGGTGTAGAACGCATTGAAAATGCGTTCGATGTCCTGCGGATCGACGCCGTTGCCGCTGTCCTTCACCGCCAGGTAAACGCTCTCGTCCGAGCCCAGACCGGTGCTGACGATCAATTGCCGGGGCCGGCCGTGGATCGCACTCATGGCCTCGGCGGCATTCATGATCAGGTTAAGGATCACCTGTTGAAGCTGAACCCGATCACCTCTGACCAGCGGCAGGGCCTCGGCAAATTGCGGATGCAGCACCACGCCGTTGCGTTGCAGCTCGCCCAGCAGCATGGCGATGACTTCCCGTGCCGCGTCATTCAGATTGACGTTTTCAAGGGTGATGCTTTTTTTCGAGAACAACGCCCGCAGTCGATTGATCACATCGGCCGCACGGTTGCCGTCGCGAATGGTGCGGCGCGCGGTTTCCCTGGCGCCATCGACATTCGGCGGGTCGGCGCCGAGCATGCGCAGGCAGGTGCTGGCGTTAGTGATGATGCCGGCCAGCGGTTGATTGACCTCGTGGGCAATCGACGCCGTGACCGCGCCAAGGCTGGCGACCCTGGCCAGGTGCGTCAGTTCCGAGCGCGCCTTGCTCAGGACCTCTTCGGCGAGCCGGCGCTGGGTGATGTCCTGCAGGGCGGCGATGTATTCGAAGCCGTCCGGCGCATGGGCGATCGAGTGCGCCACCAGCCGCACGTATTTCACCGTGCCGTCGGGCATCAGCAGCCGATGTTCGTGTTCGAAGTCACGCCCCTTGCGGCGCTGGCGCTTGATCATTTCCCGATGGCTGGAGATGTCGTCCGGATGCACGCGGCGATAGATCGCCTCGAAGCCGGGTGGCGTGTCCGGGTCCAGTTCGAGGATGCGGTAGACCTCGTCCGACCAGGTGATCTCGTCGGTGCTCACCCGCCAGGAAAACGTACCGGTGGCGCTCAGGCGTTGGGCCTTGGCCAAAAAGACTTCCGCCCGTTTGCGGTCTTCGATGTCGGTGTTTTCGCCATACCAGCGCACGATCCGCCCCGTGTCATCACGCTGGGGCACGGCGCGGATCAGGAACCAGCGGTAAACCCCATCGAAGCGCTTCAGTCGGGCCTCGTACTCGCCAGCGCTGCCCGATTGCAGAATCCCTTGCCAATAAACCGCCAGGCCCGGCGCGTCGTCGGGGTGGATGGACGCCGTCCAGCCGTCACCGCAGGCTTGTTCGACGGACATGCCGGTGTAGTCGCACCAGCGCTGATTGACGAAGCCGACGTTGCCTTCCGGCGAGGCGCTCCAGACAAAACCGGGAACGGCGTCGATGATCCCGCGCAGACGTTCTTCCGACGCGCTGACTTCGGCCAGGGCACTGGCGATCAAGGCCTTGTCCCGCCGGCGCTCATCGATATCGACCTGCAGCACGCACCAGCGGGTGATGGTGCCTGCACTGTCTCTGATCGGCAGGCCGCGCACATGGAACCAGCGATAGACACCGTCGGCGCGGCGAATCCGGTGCTCGTTTTCATAGGGCGTGCCGGTACTGACCGAGTGCATCCAGGCGGCGATGACCGAAGGCAGGTCGTCCGGGTGCACGGTCTCGCTGGCTTGCCAGTTTTTCAGTTCATGGAGTGGGGCGCCGATGTACTCCATGATTTGCCGGTTGACCTGTTCCAGCTCACCGGACGGCGTCATGAAGGCGACCATGGCCGGGATGCTGTCGATGATCGAGTCGATCCCCGGCGCCGGCATGACCGCGTCACCCGCGCGGCCTGGACCGTCCTCGATGACGCGCTCCTGCTCGTTCGTCATACCGATTCTCATTGTGTGCAGTCACCGTTGAACAAAGATGCGCCTTCGGATGGCACTCGCCCATCATACTTTGGTGTCGCCCGTGGCGAATATCGGCCGACATTGCACACTGCGATGGGCATCACAGTGGCGCTTTTGTAAGCCACTGTATCTACGGCCCCTCTAGCCATACAAGCATGCACAGCGCCGGGTTGGCGAAACCGCCGGGATACATCCGCCGCGCAGCCTTGGACCTGGTTTCAACGTCCTTCGACGTTGAGTGAAAGCAACGTGACGTCCGCGCTCCTGCCACCCGAAAGGCAGCAGGACCGGTCGTCCCGATGACAGGGCAGAACATTATGAAAGCAGTGGTTATCCAGGCCTTTGGCGGGCCCGAAGTGTTGACGGTGCAGGACATTCAACTGGCAGAACCGGGGCCCGGACAAGTCCTGGTCAAGGTCATGGCGGCGGGTATCAATTTCATGGACACCGGTGCCCGACGCGGGCTCGGCGCTGCCTGGGAGCTACCGCTGACGCTGGGTGCAGAAGGCGCCGGCGTCGTCCTGGCCAGTGGCCCGCAGGTGACGGAATTCGCTGTCGGTGACCGCGTGGCCTGGCATTACGTACCGGGCAGCTACGCCGAACAGGTGATCGCCCCGGTCAGCCAGTTGGTGCCGCTGCCGGACGATATCGACTTCGCCACCGCCGCCAGCCTGATGATGCAGGGCCTGACCGCCAGCAATCTGGTGGACAAGGTGCATGCGATCCAGCCGGGCGACGTAGCCTTGGTGCATGCGGCGGCCGGGGGCGTGGGGCTGATGCTGACCCAGTTGATCAAGCTGCTGGGCGGCAAGGTCATTGGCCGGGTGTCTCATGCCGACAAGGTCGAGGCGGTGCTCGCGGCGGGGGCGGACTATGTGGTGATCGGGCGAGCGCAAAACATTGCCGCCCAGGTCATGCGTCTGACCGACGGGCAGCGGGTGAATGTGGTGTACGACGGCACGGGCGCGGAGGGGTTTGCCGACTCGCTGGAGCTGCTGGATTATTTCGGCACCCTGGCCTTGTACGGACCGTTCATGAACCCGACCCCGCCGATCGATATCTTCAGCATGCCGCGCAGCATCAAGCTGACGTATCCCTCGGTCATGCACTACGTGCGCAACCGCGAGGTGCTGCTGGAAAAATCCCGGCAACTGTTCGCGTGGGTCAGTGCCGGCAAACTGAAAGCCGTGATCGGCAAGCGTTATTCACTGGATGATGCGCAACAGGCCCATCGCGATATCGAGTCGCGCAACACGACGGGCAAGCTGATCATCGTCCCTTGACGCCACGCCAGATCAGCAGGACCGCCAACACCTGGCTACCGGCGAAAAACGTGAACAGGTGTTGTGCGGTCCATCCGGCATCCAACAGAAACCCGGCGACCACCGGCGAAATGATTGCCCCCAGACGCCCCGTCGCCAGCACCACGCCAACGCCGGTCGTACGGACCGACGTGCAGAACGCTTGAGGGGCCAGAACATACAGAGCCGCGACTGCACCATTGAGCATCAGCCCCAGCGTGACCGCCACGAGTGTCGCCAGACCGGAGACGCGAGTAGCCGGCAGCATCAATGGCAACAGAGCGACGTTGAGCAGCAGGAAACCCGACAACAATCGTCGGCAGCCGAAACGATTGGCTGCCAGTCCCAGCAGCAGGGCACCGAGCATGCCACCCAGCGCCAACAGCATCCCGATCCGGGCGCCTTGTTGGTCGGTAAAGCCATTGTCGACCAACAGGGCCGGGGTCCAGCTCATCACGAAGTAAAAGCAGAACATCAACAGAAAGAGTGCCAGTGCCAGCGATAGAGTCTGTTGCCACTGACCGGGCGAAAACGGCCGGTTAGCGATGTCCGGCGACAGTGGAGAAATAGGCGCGCGGTGTTCAAGTGCCAGAAATGACGGCGATTCTCGCAGCCAGAAGACACCGACCAACGCCGCCGCCAGCGTGATGCAACCCCCGGCCAGAAAGACATACCGCCAGCCCATCAAATCATTGAGTACATGCGCCAGCACACCGCCCAGACTGGCACCCATGGCGAAGGCGAGGGATTGCAGGGCGATGGCCAGGTTGCGTCGCTGCGGGCTGGCGTGTTCGAACGTCAGCACGTTCGCCCCCACCAGCACCGCCCCCGTGCCGATACCGGTCAGCAGTCGCAAAAGCATCAACACGTGATGATCCGGGCTCCAGAACGACAGCAACATGCTCAGGCCGCTGAGCAGCAGGCCAGCGAGCAATAAAGGCCTGCGCCCGAAGCGGTCGGCCCTGGGCGCGGCCAGCAGCGAACCGAGCGCCATCCCGACCAGGCTTGCGCTCAACAACAGGCCCAGTTGCGCGCCGCTCAACGCCCATTCGGCCGCAACCCGGCTGGCGGTGAAGGCCATGGCCATCACGTCGAGTCCGTCAATCACGTTGAACAGCATGCACAGCCCGATCACCCACCACGGCGAAGTGGTCGATGGCGTACTGCTCAGGCGTTCGAGCGCTGTTTCCCCACGCATCCGCAATCCTTGTTCAGGTCTGTCATTCAATTGGGCCGTTTCCCCGCCGCATTCTGCCCGTTAACCGCTGCTGAGTTCGAGCGCGTTTTTGCGCGCCGGGCCAACGCGTCATACCAAGGTATCGACCGACACCATCGTGTAATCGCCCCGGTGCCAGCGCAGTGGTCTGATCCGATTGGCGATGCCTTTCGAATAATGACTACAAGGAGATCCATCATGGTTGCGGTTTCGTCCGGTCTTACCTGGCGCCATTGCCTGGCGTCATCCATCAGGGGCGGCGTGCTCGGCCTTGCCGTACTCGCGGGCAGCAGCGGCGTCTGGGCCGCGACCCCGGCAGCGGATCCGGCGCAAGCCATTCGCCCGTACACCATCCATGTGGACGAAGCGAAATTGAGCGACCTGCGCAAACGCATCGCCGACACTCGCTGGCCGGACAAGGAAACGGTCGGCGACGTGTCCCAGGGAGTGCAACTGGCGCAGGTCCAGGCGTTGGTGAAGTATTGGGGCGACGGCTATGACTGGCGCAAGGCTGAAGCGAAGCTCAACGCCTTGCCGGAGTTTGTGACCACCATCGACGGCGTCGACATCCAGTTCATCCACGTGCGCTCGCGCAATCCCAATGCGATGCCGCTGATCCTCACCCACGGCTGGCCGGGTTCGCAGTTCGAATTCCTCAAGACCATCGGCCCGCTGACCGATCCCGTGGCCTATGGCGGCAAGGTCGAGGACTCGTTCGATGTGGTGATCCCGTCGATTCCCGGCCATGGTTTCTCCGGCAAACCGACCGAGCTCGGCTGGGGCCCTGACCGGGTGGCGAAGGCCTGGGATGTGTTGATGAAACGTCTGGGCTACAGCCATTACGTGTCCCAGGGCGGCGATCACGGCTCGGTGATTTCCGATGCGCTGGGTCGCCTGGCGCCGCCCGGTTTGTTGGGCATCCACCTGAACATGCCGGCCACCGTGCCGCCGGAACTGGTCAAGCCGATCAACAGCGGCGACCCGGCCCCGGCGGGGCTGACCGCGCCGGAGGTGACGGCCTTCAACTCGCTCAGCCAGTTCTTCGGTCGCAACGCCGCTTATGGCGCAATGATGGTAACCCGGCCGCAGACCATCGGTTATCTGCTGGCCGACTCGCCTGCCGGCACGGCAGCGTGGATGTATGAAAAATTCGCCGCGTGGACCGACAGCGACGGTCAGCCCGAGAAAGTCCTGAGCCGCGATGAAATGCTCGATGACATCAGCTTGTATTGGCTGACCGACAGCGGGGCGTCGTCCTCCCGTTTCTATTGGGAGAACAACAACAATAACTTCAGCGCCGCCGCGCAGAAGACTGCCGACATCAAGGTGCCGGTGGCGATCACCGTGTTCCCCCACGAAATCTACCGGGCGCCGAAAGTCTGGTCGCAGCGCGCCTATCCGTCGCTGGCCTACTTCAGTGAAGTCAGCAAGGGCGGTCACTTCGCGGCATGGGAGCAACCGCAACTGTTCAGCGAAGAACTGCGCGAAGCCTTCCGGCCACTGCGCGCCGCCGCGCAGAAAACCGCTGCGCAGGCAGCCCGCTAGCCCTTCAATCCGCAAGCCCTTCAATCCAAAGCCCGGAACCGCCGCCCGGCGGTTCACGAGGGAGATCCGGCATGACTGACTCTAACGCTGTAACCCCATCCCGGCGCGTGCTCGCCGGTTCGATCCTGGCGCTTGCGCTGGGCATCGCTTCGGCATACGCCAGCGCCGCCGAAGTGCCCGCCGGCAAGATTGACGCCATTACCGCCGGCACGAATGTTTCGTTCGGCGCGCTGAAACACGTCAAGGCCGGACTGCTGGACGTGTCCTACGCCGAAGTCGGTCCGGCCGACGGTCCGGTGGTCATCCTGCTGCACGGCTGGCCCTACGACATTCACAGCTACACCGACGTCGCCCCGGCGCTGGCGCAGAAGGGCTATCGGGTGCTGATCCCCTACGCGCGCGGTTATGGCGACACGCGTTTCCTGTCCGCCAAAACCGTGCGCAACGGCCAGCCGGCGGCGCTGGCCAAAGACCTGATCGACTTCATGGACGCCCTGAAGATCAAACAGGCCGTGCTTGGCGGCTATGACTGGGGCGCGCGCACCGCCGACATCGTTGCAGCGCTCTGGCCCGAGCGGGTGAAAGCGCTGGTGGCGGTGAGCGGTTACCTGATCGGCAGCCAGGAGGCGGGCAAGACGCCGCTGCCGCCGGCGGCGGAGTTGCAGTGGTGGTATCAGTTCTACTTTGCGACCGAGCGTGGCCGTCTGGGCTATGAAAAGAACACCCACGACTTCGCCAAACTGATCTGGCAGCTGGCCTCGCCGAAGTGGACCTTCGACGACGCGACTTACGAGCGCAGCGCCGCCGCGTTGCAGAATCCGGATCACGTCGCCGTATCGATCTTCAACTACCGCTGGCGCCTGGGGCTGATCAAAGGGGAAGCGCAATACGATTCGCTGGAGAAAAAACTCGCGGCATTCCCCTCGATCAGCGTGCCGACCATCACTCTGGAGGGCGACGCCAATGGTGCGCCGCACCCACCGGCCGAGGCCTACGCCAAACGCTTTATCGGCAAGTACGAGTACCGGCTGATCAGCGGCGGCATCGGCCACAACCTGCCGCAGGAAGCGCCGCAAGCGTTCGCCCAGGCGGTGATCGATGCCGATCATCTCTGATTGCCGGCCGAAGGGGATCCGACCATGAAATTCAACCATTGGGCCGTGTTGCCAGCGGCCATTGCGCTCGCGGCACTGGCGGCCACCGGTGTCGCGTTGGGCGAGGCCGATGACGGCGACGCCTCGCCGATCTACGGCGTGAAGCTGCCGAAAAACTATCGTCAGTGGGCGCTGATTGCCCCGGCCCAGGAAGCCGCGCCGCTGGATGAACTGCGCGCAGTGCTGGGCAATGACCGGGCGATCAAGGCTTACCAGAGCAAGACGCTGCCGTTTCCCGACGGCACCGTGCTGGTGAAGCTGGCGTGGAAACACGTGCAGTCGCCGGAGTTCGAGCCGGCCTCGATTCCGGGAGCGGCCACCACCGTTCAGGTGATGGTCAAGGACTCGCGCAAATACGCCTCGACCGGTGGCTGGGGATTCGGCCGTTTCATTAACGGCAAACCCGCCGACGAAGCCCAGCACCAGACCTGCTTTGCCTGCCATCAGGCGCGGGTGCAGAACCACGATTTTGTCTTCACTCGATACGCTCCCTGAATCCGTCATACGAGGAACATCCAGATGAAAAAAACACTGATTGCACTGAGCATCGCTGCGGGCCTGTGCCTGGGTGCCAATGCCTTCGCCCAAACCGCCAAACCCACGGTGGTGCTGGTGCACGGCGCATTTGCCGACGCGTCGAGCTGGAACGGCGTTACGAAGATCCTCGAGAAGGATGGCTACACGGTGATCGCCGCCGCCAATCCGCTGCGCGGCGTCAAGAGCGATGGCGCAGCGGTATCGGCGTTGCTCAGCAGCATCCAGTCGCCGGTGGTGCTGGTCGGTCACTCCTATGGCGGCAACGTCATCAGTGATGCGGCCAACGATCATGCCAATGTCAAAGCGCTGGTCTACGTCAGCGCCTTTGCCCCCGAGGCCGGTGAAACCGTTGCCGGGCTGGCCGGCAAGTTTCCCGGCAGCACCCTCGGACCAACGCTGGCACCACCCGTTGCGCTGGCCGACGGCGGCAAGGACCTGTACATCCAGCAGAGCAAGTTCCACGACCAGTTCGCCGCCGATGTCCCGGCTGCACAAGCGGCGCTGATGGCGGCTACTCAACGTCCGGTCACCGAAGCGGCGCTGAACGAGCAGGCCGGAACGCCGGCCTGGAAGCACATTCCGTCGTGGTACATCTACGGCGACAAGGACAAGAACATCCCGCCCCAGGCGATGGCGTTCATGGCCAAGCGTGCGGATGCCAAGGCGGTTGAGGTGGTCAAGGGCGCGTCGCACGTGGTGATGGTGTCGAACCCGGCACCGGTGGCCCGGCTGATTGAAAAAGCCGCGGCGGCCAACTGAAACCCTGCGACGTGCCGAGGCGCGTCGCAGGTCTGTCACCCCCCGCTCAGGCAACGGACACCTGCGGCGAAGTTGCCGGTGCCAGTCTGAGCAGGGGGGTGATGCCGAGCATCAACAGCAGTACCGCGAACAGCAAGGTGTACGCCGGGCCATAGTGTCCGGTGTATTCGCGCAGGGCACCGAACAGCAGCGGCCCGAGCGCGGCGATCAGGTAACCGATGAACAACATGAACACCGTCCACAATCCGGCCTGTTCGCTGGTGCGGGCGTGATCCAGCGGCAAGGTCATGGCCACGGTAAAGCCCATGCCCAGCCCGATGGCCGCGAGCACCACATACAGCATCGGCCAGTACGCCGGCAGGAACGCCATGCCGCCCACCCCGAGCAGGGCCAGCAACGCCGACCACCCGAGCAAACCGCGCCGGTCGTGGGCCTTGCCCGGAATCAGGCCCGCACCCACGCTGGCCACGGCGAACACTGCAGTAAAAATGCCCAGCAGGACGCCCGGGGAAACACTGGATGTGGCCGCTTCCACCGACGCTGGCGCCATCCAGGCGAAGAGGGCGTAGACCACGAATTGCCCGGCCCCGAAATTCAACGCGATCAGCCAGGCCTGCGGATTGCCCCAGGGCAGGCGTTTGCTCGGGCTCGATGGCGATTTCACGGTGGGCGCCGGTGTCGCAAAACGCCGTGCCATCCACACCCAACTGGCGATGGCGGTGAGGCACAGCACGCTCCAGAACCCGGCGCTGACCCGCCAGTCCTGCGCCAGCTCGGCAATCGGTGCGCTGAGCACCGCCGCGAGGGTCGCGCCCAGACTCAAGCCGCCGGCATAGATGCCCATGAACAGCGCCGGGCGTTGCGCAAAGTGAGTCTTGATCCACGCGCCGGTCATCGCGCCGGCAACCGCAATGCCGATGCTGGCAAAGAACGTACTGCCGAGCAGGAAGAATGCATTCGGCGAGATCGCCCGCAACAAGGTCGAGGCGCCCAACAACGTCAGGGCGACCACCACACTGCGATCGATCCCGAAGCGCCTGGCCAGGCTCGGAACCACCAGCGCGAACACACCCATGCACACGTCAGGAATCGAGGTCAGCAGCGCGGCCTGGGTGTAGCTCAACTGAAAGTGCTGCTGGATCAGCAACAGAATCGGCCCCACCGAAATGATCGGCGGCCGCAGGGCGATGGACAGGATCAGCAGGCCGATCACCGCCGTGACGCTCTGCTGGTGGCCGGAGAGATTGCGGGTGATTGCCATGGGAAAGGCCTCATTGATGAACAATGAGCGCAAGGCTAACAATGGGCCGGCCATGGCAAATGCCAGGGTTTGTCGCCAAAGTGACAATCGCCGCTTTAACACGATCAAGGTCTGTTTTCAGGAGACTCCAGCGATGAAACAGGAGGTGCGCAAGATCATCGCCCAGCGTGATTCCGCGCCGCGCAGCGAACGTTATCCCGATTATCAGGACGTGCCGCGAGTGATGACCGTGCTGGTCCGCGATCAGGCCACCGGCGAATACAACGAACCGCACGTGCATCGGCACGGGCAGTTGCTGTATGCCTCGAACGGCGTGATGCGGGTAGCCACCGAGCGCGGTTTGTGGATCCTGCCGCCGAAGCGCGCGCTGTGGATTCCGCCCGGAATGATCCACGACCAGTTGATGCTCAGCGCGGTCAAGATGCGCTCGATCTACATCGAGCCGCAAGCCTGCGCAGAGCTGGGCCATCACTGCAAAGTGCTGGAGATCCCCGGACTGCTGCGTGAGTTGATTCTGGCCCTGGCCGAGCAGCCGATCGAATACCCGCAGGAAGGCCGCAACGCGCACATCGTGGCGTTGATACTCAGTGAATTGCAGGCGGCGCGGACGTTGCCGATCGAAGTGCCATGGCCGCTCGACCGGCGACTGTTGACGGTGTGCGAGGCGATTCTGCAGGACCCCGGACAAGACCATTCAATCGGCTATTGGGCAGACCGGGTCGGTGCCAGTTCGCGCACGCTGATACGTCTGTTCGTCAATGAAACCGGCCTGAATTTCCGCCACTGGCTGCAGCAGGTGCGGCTGGCGACCGCCATCGACCGGCTCGACAAGGGGCAATCCGTCGGGGTGATTGCCCGGGATCTGGGCTACGCCAGCCAGAGTGCCTTCAGTGCCATGTTCAGACGGGTGATGGGCGAATCGCCCCGTGAATTTCTCGTCCGCGATTAGCGCGTTCCGGCGATTCCGATACCTTCGTATTCTGTCGTCGAAGGGAGGCGGGTGGTATCAATGACACTGCTGTTGCAGGTGCACTGAACACCCAGCCTCGTTCCGCGAGGAACCTTCGAAGAGTGAGAATCCTGATGCTTTTATACCTATCGACCTGGTCCGAAATCGCCCAATTCCTCGAACGCAGCCGCACCATCGTCATCCCGATCGGTTCCAATGAACAGCACGGGCCGACCGGCCTGCTGGGCACCGACTGGATGTGCCCGGAAATCATCGCCCATGAAGCGCAGAAAAACGCCGACATTCTGATTGCCCCGACCTTCAACATCGGCATGGCGCAACATCACCTCGGCTTCCCCGGCACCATCTCGCTCAGGCCCTCGACGTTCATCGCCGCCATCGCCGACTGGACCCGTTCGCTGGCCGCCCATGGCTTTGAAAAGATCTTTTTCCTCAATGGCCACGGCGGCAACATCGCGTCAATCGAAGCGGCGTTTTCGGAGCTGTACGCCGAAGCGAGTTTCGCCCGATGCAAGGCCGGGTTCGCCCTGAAGCTGTGCAACTGGTGGGACCTGGAAGGGGTGAACGAGCTGGCGCGCGAGCAGTTCCCGACCGGCCACGGCATTCATGCCACGCCTTCGGAAATCGCCGTGACCCAATGGGCCTACCCCGATTCCATCAAGTCGGCCGACTACTCGCCGCAGATCGCCAATTGGGGGCCGATCCGGGAAGCGGCGGATTTCCGTGCCCGTCATCCGGACGGCCGCATGGGCTCGGACCCGGCCCAGGCTTCGCCGGAAAAGGGTCGGCAACTGGTGGAAATGGCCGCTCGCGGTCTGGTGCAGGAGGTGCAAGCCTTCAGCCGCGAATCACTACCTGACTGAGCCGTCGCCCTGACCAACGCCCGGATGTTCCGGGCGTTGCTGTTTCAACCCTTGGGAAAATCGCCATGTGGACTATCAAGCACAGCTACATCGATGGTGCGTTCGTGCCCGTTCAGGGCCGCGAAACGATCGAATGCATCAACCCGGCGACGGAGTCCGTCATCGGAACGGTCACCCTGGCCAATCGCGAGGATGCCAGGCAAGCCATCGCCGCCGCCCAGCGTGCGCAAACCACGATGGGCCGCACCTCGAAAGCCGAGCGCATCGACATGCTCAAGCGCCTGCAGGCGGCGGTGCTGGAGAGCACCGAGGAGATACGCGACACCGCCATCGAGGAATACGGCGCACCGTTGGCACGTGCGCAATGGGTCAGCCAGTACGCCTCGCAATCCTTCGTCAACGCGGCGCAGATTCTCGAAAACTACGAGCTGGTGCGGCCTGTGGGCCGTGCAAGCGTCGTGATGGAACCGGTCGGGGTGTCCGCGTTGTTCGCCCCCTGGAACAGCACCGCCGGTACGGTGTGCAGCAAACTGGCGGCGGCGATTGCCGGCGGCTGCGCCTCGGTCATCAAGCCGAGCGAACTCAGCCCGTTGCAGACCCAGGTGCTCGCGCTCGCCTTGCATCGTGCGGAACTGCCAAACGGGGTGATCAATATTGTCTCGGGCCGTGGGAGCGATGTGGGCGACGAGATCAGCACCAGCCCGCACATTGCGAAGATTTCGTTCACCGGTTCCACCGCCACCGGAAAACTCATTGCCCGCGCGGGCATCGAGACCATGAAGCGGGTGAGCCTTTCGCTCACCGGCAAGTCGGCGTCCATCGTGCTCGACGACGCGGATCTCGAAGCGGCCATCCCCATGGCCCTGAATGCCGCCTTCATGAATAACGGTCAGGCCTGTGTCGCCGGCACGCGGCTGTTGGTGCCGCGCGCGTTCTTGCCGCAGGTGATCGAGCGGGTAAGAGCCTTGGTCGACGCCATAGTGGTCGGTAATCCCCATGATCCGGCGACCGCCATCGGCCCGTTGGTCAACCAGGCGCAGTTTGATCGCGTGCAGGGTTTTATCCGGCGCGGGCTGGAGCAGGGCGCGCGATTGATCGTCGGCGGGGAGGGCCGGCCTGCCGGGCTGAGCCAGGGCTATTTCGTCAAGCCCACGGTGTTTGCCGACGTCAGCAATGACATGGACATTGCCCGGGAAGAGATCTTTGGCCCGGTGCTGTCGATCATCGCCTATGACGATGAGCAAGACGCCATCCGCCTGGCCAATGCCAGCGTCTACGGTTTGCAGGCGTATGTGTTCACCCGCGAGGCGGGACGGGGCCGACGCATCGCTGCGCGCCTGGAGGCCGGTTCGGTGTTGATCAACCGGATCGCACCGGAACTGCTGGCGCCGTTTGGCGGGGTCAAGCAGTCGGGGATCGGCAGGGAATTCGGGGTGTCGGGGCTGGAAGCGTTTCTTGAGGCGAAAAGCATCGTAGAGGACTGACCACGGCAGCAGGGCAAACAGGATCAATCCTGCTTGTCCTGCTTGCCTTGCTTACGCCATTGCGGATCAGCCCAGTGCTTCGATGGCCTGTGCAACACCCGCACCGTACGCCGGATCAGCCTGGGTGCAGTTATCGATGTGGCGTTGCCGGGTCTGGGCGCTGGCGCCATGGATCGAGCGCGCGGTGTTCTCGAACAAAACCTGTTGCTGGGCGGGCGACATGGCCCGGAACAGTGCGCCCGGTTGCGAGAAGTAGTCGTCGTCCTCGCGGTGGTTCCAGTGCCCGGCGCTGCCTTTCAGGGCCAGCGGTGGTTCGCTGAAATCCGGTTGCTCGGCCCACTCGCCATAGCTGTTGGGCTCGTAGCCGATTGTGCTGCCCGCATTCGCATCGGTGCGCATCTGGCCGTCCCGGTGATAGCTGTTGACCGGGCAGCGCGGCGCGTTCACCGGGATCTGATGATGGTTGACGCCGACGCGATAGCGCTGGGCATCGCCATAGGAGAACAGTCGGGCCTGGAGCATTTTGTCCGGTGAGAAGCTGATGCCGGGCACCACGTTGGCCGGGTTGAAGGCCGCCTGTTCGACGTCGGCGAAGTAGTTGTCCGGGTTGCGGTTGAGTTCGAGCACGCCGACTTCGATCAGCGGGTAATCCGCGTGAGGCCAGACTTTGGTCAGGTCGAACGGATTGATCGGGTAGGTCTCGGCGTCCAGCTCCGGCATCACTTGTACGTAGAGCTTCCATTGCGGGAAGTGGCCTTCCTCGATGGCGTTGTACAGGTCGCGCTGGGCACTTTCGCGGTCATCGCCGATCAGTGTCGCGGCTTGTTGATCGGTCAGGTTCTCGATGCCTTGTTGGGTTTTCCAGGTGAACTTCACCCAGAAACGTTCGTTCGCCGGGCTGATGAAACTGAAGGTGTGGCTGCCGAAACCGTGCATGTGGCGGTAGGTGCGCGGCAGGCCACGATCGCTCATGACAATCGTGACCTGATGCAGCGCTTCCGGCAGTAACGTCCAGAAATCCCAGTTGTTGCGGGCGCTGCGCATATTGGTGCGCGGGTCGCGTTTGACCGCATGGTTGAGGTCGGGGAATTTCAACGGGTCGCGCAGAAAGAACACCGGCGTGTTGTTGCCCACCAGATCCCAGTTGCCTTGTTCGGTGTAGAACTTGATGGCGAATCCACGGATATCGCGCTCGGCATCTGCCGCGCCACGCTCACCGGCCACGGTCGAGAAGCGGACGAACACATCGGTGGTCTTGCCCACGCTGGAAAACAGTCTGGCCTTGGTGAAACGGCTGATGTCGTGGGTGACGGTGAAGGTGCCAAACGCACCGGAACCCTTGGCGTGCATGCGCCGCTCCGGAATGACCTCCCGATCGAAGTGCGCCAGTTTTTCCAGCAACCATACGTCCTGCAACAGCATCGGGCCTCTGGGGCCGGCGGTCTGTACGTTGTTGTTATCAACCACGGGCGCGCCCGCGGCAGTCGTCAGCTTGTTCATGCGCAACTCCTGGCTTTTGTCGGTTTCCCGCCATCACATCAAAAGCCCCGGGCGCGATCTATTGCACCATGGTGTCGCCGGATAGTACGAAGGTGTGGTTGGAAGACGGTGCGTTCTGGTGTCGGCGGGGGACAGATCAGGCGAGGGTGATGCTGACCTTGATGTTGTTGCGCGTGGCCTTGGAGTAGGGGCAGTTCTGGTGTGCCGCGTCGATCAGTTGCTGCGCCACTTGCGGTTCGATCTCCGGCAGTGACACCGCCAGTTTCGCTTGCAGGAAGAACCCGTGCTCGCCGTGGACCAGGTCGATTTGAGCATCCACCCCGGCCATGGCCGGAAAAACGATCTTGCGCGCATTGCAGGCGTGGCGCAGTGAGCCGAGGAAACAGGCTGACCAGCACACGGCGAACAATTGCTCGGGGTTGGTTCCGGAGCCGGGCGCACCCGGGGGCGACAGCTTGAGATCCAGTCGGCCATCGTCACTGCGTCCTGTGCCCTCGCGGCCGCCTGTGGTGCAGGTATGCGCGGAGTAGAGGGTTTTTTCGATATCGATCATGGGCATTCCCTGAAAAGCATTTCACAGCGTGGAGGGCGGTTCATGTGGCCCGCGTGGGTTCATGACATTCGCGTGCAGATGCACCCGCCAGCCCGTCGGCCGTGGGCACGACTTCAGCGCCGCGATGGCCAAGATTGTTGAGCAGGGTCGAGCGGGCGATCTCGATCAGCCAGGCGCGAAACGGAAAGCTCGGGTCATGGGCGGCCTGTTCCTGATAGAGCGCCCTGAAGGCTTGCTGAACGAGGTTGCCGGTGTCTTCGCGACGGACCCGCCCGGCCTGCACCTGACCTTCGTAGAAGGCGATGAGCAACGGTGTCACCGTCGCGAACAGCTGTTGCGCCTCACCCCGGCCATGCCGGACGGCGCCCGCGACCAAGGCATACAGTTCGTCGTTGCCGAGCCGGTCTGACTCGCACAGGCAAGTGTGGCGATAACCTTCAGCCATGGTCGAATCCCTCGCAAAACCATCGTTCGACTGAGCGCGGCTGCCGAAAAGATTTGCAGGTGGGCCGGCGTTCAGCGGTGAGGTTCAAGCCTGCCTTCACAGCCGAATGACTGCCAGTTATGCGTTGTTAGCGCTTGTTAGCGCCCGTCTGTTGCAGTGCTTGAAAGGGTGGTTTTTCCGCTGGCCGATCAAGGCTCTGCGCGGGTTTTTCATGCCCTTTGCCTGGAAGAAATGGCGGGGCGGTGTACGAGCATTTTTGACATCCCTGTCTCTTTGCCATCGTCACAATGACGTAGGAAACAGCTGATATTTATTTCACCGAATTCCTACATTTTGTTTGCCTCCCTAACAAAAAACGTGGTTATTATCCGCCGGCGCTTCGGGTCACAAACCCGGCGCCAGAAGATTGCCGTGTGTCTACAGACCCGGCAGTCGCAGCCGATCGGGACCACCCTGGCGCTGTCATCCCCGCGCAGGTTGTTCCTCGTCGTTGACCCTCAAATGGAAGTCGAGGTTTCAATTGGTCACGCGGTTTGCAATCGTCGATGCAATGAACGAGGCGACGTCTGTCGCCAACGATCCGGCCCACTTTCCAGTTGCCTGCGCCGACCGCGCGGCGGCGTTTTTCTCCAGCCTGTCTCCCCCCGAATTTCTCCGTGTGCCCGCGTTCAACGCGAGTCTGCACGCGCGCGCCGCGCCATCCTCCTGAATTCGAATGACCGTGCCGGCATCTGATGCCGGGGCCTGACTGGCGGGGCATTTCTGTCCCGGCCTGATCACAAAAATAAAGTAGTCATGGACGGTAGCCTCCGATGCTCGATAACACTTCCTTGCGTGGGACGAATTCCGCGCAGCCCGACGTTTGCTCCTTGAAACCGTTCGATGCAGACCTGTGCGTGCACGGCCTGTTTGAGGCGCAGGTGCTGCGCAACCCCGAGGCCATCGCCGCACGCTGGCAGCAGAAGGCGCTCAGTTATCGTGAACTGAACACCCGCGCCAATCGGTTGGCCCATCAGCTGCGCAAACTCGGGGTCGGGCCAGACGTGCGGGTCGGGCTGTGTCTGGAGCGTTCGCTGGAGATGCTCATCGGCGTACTCGCGGTGCTCAAGGCCGGCGGCGCCTATGTGCCGCTGGACCCGGCCTATCCGCAGGCGCGGCTGGCGCACATGCTGGCCGACAGCGCACCGCCGGTGGTGCTGACCCACGGCCAGGCGCGCGGTGTTTTGTGGGCAGCGCTCGAACAGTCGGCGACCACCCCGACGCTGCTGGATCTGGCCGACGCCCGCGATTGGGCTGCGCTGTCGGCTGACAACCCCGACGCGCATGCGATCGGCCTGACACCCCGTCACCTGGCTTACGTGATCTACACCTCCGGTTCCACCGGCACCCCGAAAGGCGTGATGGTCGAGCATCGCGGGCTGGTTGCGGTGAGCGCTGACTGGGCGCAACTCTATGAGTTGGGCGAGCCGATCAACCACCTGCAAATGGCCGGTTTTTCCTTCGACGTGTTCAGCGCCGACCTGATCCGTGCACTGGGTTTTGGCGGCACGCTGGTGCTCTGCCCACGGGACACCCTGATGGACCCGCCGGCCCTGTATCGCCTGATGCATGACGCGCGCATCGGCTTTGCCGACTTCGTCCCGGCGCTGCTCAATCCACTGTTGGCGTGGGTCGAAGAGACCGGCCACGACCTGTCGTTCCTGCGCACCGTGGTCTGCGGCTCCGACATCTGGACCGCCCACAGCGCCCGGCAATTGCGCAGGCTTTGCGGTGATCGCGTGCAGGTCGTCCAGGCCTACGGCGTGACCGAAGCGAGCATCGACAGCACCTGTTTCGAGCTCACCGAAAACAGCCAGATCGACCCAGTGCTGCCCATCGGCCGGGCACTGCCCAACACCCGGATTTACCTGCTCGACGCTGACGGCGTACCGGTTGCCGACGGGGGCGCCGGTGAGCTGTACATCGGTGGCGTCGGCGTGGCGCGCGGTTATCTGAACCTGCCGCAACTGACCGCCGAGCGTTTCATCGACAGCCCGTTCGTGGCGGGCGAGCGTCTGTATCGCACCGGCGATCTGGCGCGTTACCGGGCCGACGGCCAACTGGAATTCCTCGGCCGCAATGATTCCCAGGCCAAATTGCGCGGCTTGCGTCTGGAACTGGGGGAAATCGAAACCCGGTTGGCGGACATCCCGGGCGTGCGCGAAAACGTGGTGTTGCTGCGCCAAGACAGTCCCGGTGAACCGCGATTGGTCGCCTACTACTGCGAAAAACCAGACTCAACGCTGAGCCCGCGCGCGCTGCGTGAACAGCTGCAAAGCAGTCTGCCGGACTACATGGTGCCGACCGCTTTCGTGCGTCTCGATGCACTGCCGCTGACTGCCAACGGCAAGGTCGATCGCCCAAATCTGCCGGCGCCGGACGTCGAGGCGTTCGATCAGCAGGAATACCAGGCACCCGAAGGCTCGCTGGAAACCGCGCTCGCCGCAATCTGGGCCGACGTGCTCGGCGTGGAGCGGGTCGGGCGTCAGGATCAGTTCTTCGCCCTCGGCGGTCACTCGCTGCTGGTGATGCGGGTGCTGGCGCAGGTTCGTCATGCGCTGGGGCTGGAAGTGGCGCCCTCGACGCTGTTTGCCGCGCCGGTTCTGGCGGCGTTCGCCGAACGGCTGCAAGCCAGTCAGGCGGCGGCTCGCCCGGCCATCACGGCCCTTGAACGCACGGGCGCGCAAACGTTGTCGTCTGCTCAGCAGCGCCTGTGGTTTCTGGCACAAATGGAGGGTGGCAACGCGGCGTATCACATGCCGTTGAACCTGCGTTTGCGCGGTTCGCTGGACGTGCCGGCACTGGAACGCAGCTTCAATCAACTGGTGGCGCGTCATGCGGCGCTACGCACGACGTTCATTGCCGTTGAAGGGGAAGGGCGGCAATGGGTTGCGCCGCCTGCGCACAGTGTCCGGCTGACGGTGACTGACGTGCAGGGGCTCGATGCGCAAGAACGCCTGAGCCGCTTGATCGACGAGGAAGGCGCCAGACCCTTCGACCTGAGCCGGGGCCCGTTGATGCGGGTCAGCCTGCTGCGGCTGGCAGCGGACGACCATGTGTTGCTGCTGACCCAGCACCACATCATCTCTGACGGCTGGTCGATGGGCGTGCTCACCCGCGAGCTCGGTCAGCTGTACGCAGCGGCGTTGCTGGATCGCGACGATCCGCTACCGCCCTTGCCCGTGCAGTACGTGGATTACGCCGTGTGGCAAAAGCAGTGGCTGTCCGGCGACGTGCTGGAGCAGCAAAGCCGTTACTGGCGCGAAACCCTCAGCGGCGTGCCGGTGCTGCTGGAGTTGCCGACCGATCACAAGCGCCCGCCCGTGCAGAATTACCTCGGCGGCTTCGTCCCGCTGGTCTTCGACGCCGCTCTGACCGCACGCCTGAAAGCCCTGGGCATGCAGCAAGGCACCACGCTGTTCATGAATCTGCTGGCCGGTTTTTCACTGCTGCTGTCGCGTCTTTCCGGGCAAAGCGACGTGGTGATCGGCGTGCCGTCGGCCAACCGTCCACAGCAGGAACTGGAAGGGCTGATCGGTTTCTTCGTCAACACCCTCGCGCTGCGCATGACTCAGTCCGGGACGCCGTCCGTGGCGCAATGGCTGCAACAGGCGCGGCGAGTGGCGCTGGAGGCTCAGGAACATCAGGACCTGCCGTTCGAGCAAGTGGTGGAATTGCTCAACCCGCCGCGCAGCCTGGCCCACAGTCCGCTGTTCCAGGTGCTGTTTGCCTGGGAGCAGGATCAGGATTCCGATCTGCTGCTGACCGGGCTCGACGTTACGCCGGTCGAGAGCAGCCACCACGTGGCCAAGTTCGATCTGCAACTGGCACTCAGTGAGCGTGACGGGCAGATCGTCGGTGGCCTGGAATATGCCTCGGGGCTGTTCGAGCGCGGCACCGTCGAGCAGTTCGGCGAGTACCTGCGTCGGGTGCTGACGCAGATGGTCGAGGACAGCGAGCAGTCGCTGGCCGCGATCAAGCTGCTGAACGCCGAGCAACACCAGCAGATCGTTCACGACTGGAACCGCACCGCGCGGGATACCGTGTCGTTGCCCGGTTGCGTGGCGCGTTTTGAAACCCTTGCCCGGCAAACGCCCCACGCCGTGGCGCTGCTCGCCGATCGTGAGCAAATTAGTTACGGCGAACTGAATCGCGCGGCCAACCGCCTAGCGCATTACCTGATCGACCAAGGTGTAGGCCCAGAGCATCGCGTCGGCCTGTGCCTGGAACGCTCGCCACAAATGGTCATCGGCCTGCTGGCGATCCTCAAGGCCGGCGCGGCGTACGTACCGTTCGACCCGGCTTACCCGAGCGAGCGTCTGGCGTTCATGTTCAGCGATGCGGCGCCGACCTTGCTGCTGACGCAATCGAGCCTGATGGCCGGGCTGCCGGCCAACGAGGCGAAAATCTGCTGCCTGGACACCGACGCAGCGCAATGGGCACAACACCCGACGGATGATCCGCAGGTCACGGTGAGCCCGGACCACCTCGGCTACGTGCTCTACACCTCCGGCTCCACCGGACGCCCGAAAGGCGTGGCCCACAACCGTCGCGCGTTGGACAACCTGATCGCCTGGCAACTCGATCAGGGCATCGCACCGCAGCGCGTCCTGCAATTCGCCTCGCTGAACTTCGACGTCTCGTTCCAGGAAATCTGCAGCACGCTGTGTCAGGGCGGCAGCCTGTTGCTGATGACCGAAGACAGCCGCAAGGACCTCGCCGCGTTGTGCCCGACCCTGGTGGCCGAAGGCGTGCAGCGGGCATTCCTGCCGTTCGCCGTGTTGCAGCAACTCGCCGGCCTGACCGAGGCCGATGCACCGATGCCGGCCGGTGGTTGCGAAATCATCACCGCCGGTGAAGCCCTGCAAATCAATGACGAGCTGCGTGGTTTTGTCCGTGGGCTCGGTGGCGCGCAACTGCACAATCAGTACGGGCCGACCGAAACCCATGTGGTCAGCCAGTTCAGCCTCGATTGCAACGAGGCCGAATCCTGGCCGGACGCGCCGCCCATCGGCCGTCCCATCGCCAACGCGCGGCTGTATGTGCTGGACCAATATCTGAATCCGGTGCCGGTCGGCGTGGCGGGTGAGTTGTACATCGCCGGCGCCTGCCTGGCCCGGGGCTACCTGAACCGCCCGGACCTGACCGCCGAACGCTTCCTGCCGGACCCGTTCAGTGCCGAGCCGGGCGCACGGATGTACCGCAGCGGCGACCTCGCGAAATTCCAGGCCGACGGCAACGTGCAGTACCTGGGACGCATCGACCAACAGGTGAAAGTGCGCGGCTTCCGCATCGAACTCGGTGAGATCGACAGCCTGTTGCACCAACAACCCGGCGTGCAGGAAGCCGCCGTGTTGCTGCGCGAAGACGTGGCCGGGGACAAGCGTCTGGTGGCCTATGTGGTCGGCACCGCGACCCCTGAATGCCTGCGTGCCGAACTGCAACGCCAGTTGCCCGAACACATGATCCCGAGTGCCTGGGTTCGCCTGTCGCAATTGCCGCTGACCCGCAACGGCAAGCTCGACCGCCAGGCGCTGCCGGCACCGGAACGCAGCGCCGGCGCGACTTACGAAGCGCCGCGCAACGACATTGAACGGCAAATGGCCGAGATCTGGGCCGAAGTGCTCAAGTGCGAGCGGGTTGGCATCCACGACAACTTCTTCGACCTCGGCGGCCATTCGCTGCTGGCGACGCGGATGATCTACGCGATCAACCAGCGCATGGGCGCGCAACTGTCCCTGAGCAGTCTGTTCCAGACTCCGGTGTTGCTGGATCTGGCGGCGCAGGTGTCGCGTGAAGAGCAAAGCGTTGAACCGGCATTTATCCAGATCGAGCCGGATCGCAGTAATCGACATGAACCGTTCCCTCTGACCGATATCCAGCAAGCCTACTGGTTCGGGCGCGAGGCCACGGTCAGCCTCGGTGGCGTCAGCGCTCACGGCTACGAAGAACTGCGCATTCCCGAGTTCGACGCCGAACGTTTCGAACACGCCTTGAATCGCATGATCCAGCGCCACGACATGCTGCGCGTGGTGTTCCTCAGCGACGGCACGCAACAAGTGCTGGCGCAGGTGCCGACCTATCGCATGCCTCGCAGCGATCTGCGCGGTTTACCCGCCGAAGAGGCGCAGCGCACGCTGGAAGCGACCCGCGAACGCCAGTCCCATCAGGTGCTGGATGCCAGTCGCTGGCCGCTGTTCGAGTTCAGCCTGTCGTTGCTCGATGACGGCATCACCCATTTGCACATCAGCCTCGACGCGCTGATCGTCGACGCCGCGAGCACGCAGATTCTCGCCCGCGAACTGATGGCGTTCTACGTCGATCCGAACCTGGAACTGGCGGCACCTGGCCTGACTTTCCGCGACTATGTGCTGGCCGAACAACAGCTGCGCAATGGCCGCCGTTACGAGCAGGCGCTGGGCTACTGGCGTGAGCGGGTGACCACTCTGGCCCCGGCGCCGGACCTGCCGCTGGTACGCCAGCCGGAAAGCATCGCCAACCCGCACTTCACCCGCCGCGACCGCGACATGTCGGCGGCGCAGTGGACGCAGCTCAAAGCCGTGGCCAAACAGTTTGCGGTGACGCCGTCGGTGATGCTGCTGACCGCGTTCAGCGAAGTGCTGGCGCTGTGGAGCCGCACCCCACGTTTCACCCTGAGCCTGCCGCTGTTCAACCGCATGCCGCTGCACAGCGATGTCGACGAAATCATTGGCGACTTCACTTCGCTGGTGCTGCTGGAAGTCGGCATAGACGGGGCGCTGAGTTTCACCGACAAGGCCCGCGCGGTGCAGGCGCAACTGTGGCGCGACATCGACCATTCGGTGGTCAGCGGCGTGCGGGTGCTGCGCGAATTGTCCCAGGCCCGGGGCGTGCAGCAGACGGCGATGCCGATCGTGTTCAACAGCACGCTCTCGGAGGCGGCGCCGGAGCTGGCCGAATTCAACCTCGCCGACGCGTTGAACGCCCGGCACATGCACAGCATCACCCAGACCCCGCAAGTGTGGCTCGACCACACGTTGCTGGAGCTGGAAGGGCGCCTGCTGTTCAACTGGGACAGCATCGACGAACTGTTCCCGCAAGGCATGATCGAGCAGATGTTCGTCGCCTATAACATCCTGCTCGATAGCCTCTGCGAGCCGGCAGCCTGGGGCGCGAATACGCCACAACTTCTGCCACAGGCGCGGTTGCCAGCGCCGGTCGATAATCAACAAACATTGCCGTTGATGCACGAACTGTTCGAACGTCAGGCCCTCGCTACACCGGATGCACTGGCGGTGATCGGCACGCGGCAGCTGACGTACGCCCAGTTGCGCAATGAGGCTCGCCGACTCGGCGCCCGACTGCAAGCGCAGGGTGTGCTGCCGAACCGCTTGGTCGCGGTGGTGATGGAACGCGGCTGGGAGCAGGTGGTCGCGACCTTGGCGATTCTGTATGCCGGCGGCGCTTACCTGCCGATTGAGCCGACGCAACCGGCGGAACGGCTGCGGCATATTCTGGAACGGGCCGAGGTGAGCCTGGCCCTGACCCAACCGGCGCTGCTCGACAAGATCGAATGGCCAGCGCAGGTCACGGCCATTGCCGTGACCGATGAAGTCTCAAACGATGCCTTGCCACTGCAACCCGTGCAGGTGAACGAAAGCGACCTCGCTTACGTGATCTACACCTCGGGCTCCACCGGTCAGCCGAAAGGCGTAGTGATCGACCATCGCGGTGCGGTCAACACTTTGCTCGACATCAATCGGCGCTTTGCCGTAGGCCCGACTGACCGCGTATTGGCGATCTCGTCGCTGAGCTTCGACCTGTCGGTCTATGACTTCTTCGGCACGTTGGCGGTGGGCGCGGCGGTGGTCATCCTCGAACCGCAACTGTCACTCGATCCGGCGCACTGGCTCGAATTGATCAAGCGTCATCAGGTCAGCCTGTGGAACTCGGTGCCGGCGCTGCTCGGCATGCTGGTCGAGTACGTAGAGGGCGAGGGCGGCACGTTGCCCGCCAGCCTGCGGGTGTCGATGCTGTCCGGTGACTGGATTCCATTGACTCTGCCCGAACGGGCTTGGGCCTTGCAGCCGGGTTTGCAACTGATCAGCCTGGGCGGTGCCACCGAAGCGTCGATCTGGTCGATCTGCTATCCGGTGCAACAGGTCGACCCGGCGTGGCGCAGCATTCCCTACGGCAAGGCCCTCGATCATCAGCGTTTCTACGTGCTGGATGAAGCGCTGCAAGTGCGCCCGACCTGGGTCGCGGGGCAGCTGTACATCGGCGGTATCGGTCTGGCGAAAGGTTACTGGCGCGATGAAAAACTTAGCGCGGGCAGTTTCTTCGATCATCCACTGACCGGCGAGCGGCTGTATCGCACGGGCGACCTGGGCCGTTTGCTGCCGGACGGCAACATCGAATTCCTCGGTCGCGAAGACAATCAGGTCAAGGTCCAGGGCTATCGCATCGAACTGGGCGAGATCGAAGCTGCGCTCAATCGCCATCCCGGCGTGCAGAGCGCGGTGGTGCGGATTCTGGGCAGCACGCTGGGCGAGAAGCGCCTGGCGGGTTATGTGCTCAAGGCCGATCCGGCGTTGCAGGCCAGCGATTTCAGCGCGTACCTGAGCGACAAACTGCCGGCCTACATGATTCCGCCGTCGTTCACCTTTGTTGAAGCGTGGCCGTTGTCGTCCAACGGCAAGGTCGACAAGAAACGCCTGCCGGAACCGGAGCAGATCGAGGAACAAGGGCCGGCGCTCGAAGTCGAGGGCCCGCAGGAGCAACGGCTGGTGGAAATCGTGCAGGACGTACTCAAGCGCGATTCCATTGCCGCCAACGCCAATCTGCTGAACCTCGGCGCAACGTCGATCGATATCGTCAGGATCAGCAACGCGTTGTCCGGCGCCTTGCAGTTCCGCCCGCACGTGGCGCAATTGCTGGCCCAACCGACGCTGCTGCATTTGCTTGGCATGTACCGCCAGAACCGGGCGCGGCAGGATCTGCTCGGCAACGTGCAGCAGGCTCCGGAGCCCGCGCAGGACATGATCGAAGATCCCCAGCAGCGGGCGCAGTTCAAGGCTGAACAGCGCGGACGCCGCGACTTCGCTCAGACCCTGCCGGCGCTGGCGCTGGACCTGCCGCAAGACCCGGCCTTCGCCCGACGTTTGAGCGATTACCGTTCGGTGCGTCAATACGATCGGCAACCGATCGCCACCCAGGCCTTCGCGCACGTACTGGCAGCGCTGGCCCAGGGGCAACTCGACGGCGAAGTGAAATACCAGTTCCCGTCGGCGGGCGGGCTGTACCCGATTCAGGCCTACCTCTACATCAAAGCGGATCGCGTGCTCGGCGTGCCCGGCGGCGCGTATTACTACGATCCCCGCCAGCATCGTCTGCTGGCGCTCCAGAGCGGAGCGCTCGACCCGGACACCTACGACTATTTCGTCAACCGTCCGGTGTATGAGAGCGCCGCGTTCTCGCTGTTTTTCATCGCCGACATGGCGGCGATTCGTCCGTTGTACGGCGAGCGCAGCCGCGACTTCTGCCACATCGAAAGCGGCGCCATGGCCCAGTTGCTGAGCATGACCGCCGTCGAGCACGGCCTGGGCCTTTGCGGCATCGGCTCTGTCGAGGAACAACAACTGAAGACGCTGTTCGACCTCGGGCCGAGCCATGAATTGATCTACTCGATGATCGGCGGCCTGCGCACGGCCGATGAACAACACCGCGCGCCAGTCGAGGTGTTTGCCAGCGAGCCTGCTACCGCCAGCCTGGACGATGAAGACATGGAGGAGTTCGAAGTATGAATGCCGATCAATTGCTGGCGTTGTTCGCTCGCCATGGCGTGGTGCTCGAGGTGGACGGTGACAGGCTGCGCTGCAAGGCGCCGCGCGGGTTTCTCACCGAAGAACTGACCCTGGCGCTCAAACGTCACAAACAGGAACTGATCGCCTTGCTCGGCGGGCACGATGACGCGGCGATTCCCCGGCGTATCGACGACCAAACGGACTGGCCGCTGTCATTCTCGCAACGGCAACTGTGGTTTCTCGATCAACTGGAACCCGGCAACCCGTTCTACAACGTGCCCACGGCGGTGACGCTCAAGGGCCGGCTGGACGTCGCGCAACTGGAGCGGGCGCTGAAGCAATTGGTGGCTCGCCACGAAATCCTGCGCACGACGTTTTGCCGCGTCGACGGTGAACCGCGTCAGGTGGTGCACCCGTCGATGCCGCTGTCGTTGTCGGTGACGGATCTGCGCCAATTGCCTGCCGACGAGTGTGAGCAACAGGTGCGATTCGCCGTCGAACAGGATGCCCGGGCGCCGTTCGACCTGGCCAGCGGGCCGCTGCTGCGGGCGTCGTTACTGCGCGTGGCCGACGATGAATACCTGTGGCTGTACAGCGTGCATCACATCATCGCCGACGGCTGGTCGATGGGCGTGATCCTGCACGAAGTCGCCACGTTGTACGGCGATTATCTGCGTGGCGAAACCCCGACGCTTGCGCCGCTGCCGGTGCAATACGCTGACTACGCCTGTTGGCAGCAACAGCGCGTCGGCGGTGCGGCGCTGGACGCTCAGCTCGATTACTGGCGCCGCACCCTGGACGACGCGCCGCTGTTGTCGACCTTGCCCGCCGACCGGCCGCGACCCTTGGTGCAGCGTTATGTCGGGGCCACGTTCAGCTCTTCCGTCGATGGCGGCACCTTGCGCGAACTCACGGCGCTGGCCCGGCAGACTCAGGGCACGCTGTTCAACGTGCTGCTGGGCGCATTGGCGGTGCTGCTGTGGCGCCACAGCGGTCAGCAGGACCTGTGCATCGGCACGCCGTTCGCCAACCGCAATCGCCCGGAAGTCGAGCCGCTGATCGGCCATTTCGTCAATACGCTGGTGCTACGTCAGCGCCTGAATCCGCAGCAGACCTTCGCCGAGCTGTTGCGTGAAGTCCGGGGCCAGATGCTCGACGTCCACGCCCATCAGGACGTGCCGTTCGACAGCGTGGTCGAGGCAGTCAACCCGCCGCGCGATCCCGGTCATTCGCCGTTGTTCCAGGTGATGCTGGTGCTGCAGAACACCCCGGGCAACGCAGTGCAGATGCCTGGCCTGGAACTGGCGCCGTACGGCACCAGCAGTGCCACGGCCAAGTTCGATCTGGCATTCGAATGGGTCGAGCGGGATGGGCGGCTGGACCTGCTGGTGGAATACAACACCGACCTCTACGACGTTGCGACCATTCAACGCCTGAGCGGGCACTACCGTCACTTGCTCGAGCAGATCGCCGCCGACGCCAAGCAACCGATCAATGCCTTGCCGTTGATGAACGAGGCTGAGCGCCAGCAGGTGCTGGTGGACTTCAACCGCGCCGCACCGCTGACGCAAGCGACGCCCTGCGTGCATCAACTGGTTGAAGCGCAGGCCGCGAGCAACCCTCAGGCCTGCGCAGTGGTCTTCGAGGGCGAATCCCTGAGCTACGCCGAGCTCAATGCCCAAGCCAATCGGCTGGCGCGGCACTTGCGCACCTTGGGCGTTGGCCCGGACGTGCGCGTGGCGGTGTGCATCGAGCGCTCGCTGGAGTTGCCGGTTGCGTTGCTGGCGGTGCTCAAGGCCGGCGGCGCTTACGTGCCGCTGGATCCGGATTATCCGCTGGGGCGCCTGAGTCATATGCTCGGCGACAGCACGCCGGCGGTGCTGCTGACCCTCGGCTCGGCGCACGGGATTTTGCGCCAAACCGTGCAAGGCTCGACCTGGGAAGCGCCGATTCTCGACCTCGAACAAGATGCCGCGAGCTGGGCGTCGTTGGCGGCCGACAATCTTGATCCGCGCCATGTCGGCGTCACCCCGGACCATCTCGCCTACGTGATCTACACCTCCGGCACCACCGGGTTGCCCAAGGGCGCGATGGTCGCCCACCGTGGCTTGAGCAATCTGCTGCTGTGGTGTTTGCAGGTCTGCGGCGAAGCAGGGGCGATGCTGCACAAGATCCCGTTCGGTTTCGATGCTTCGGCCTGGGAGACCTTCTGGCCGTTGGCAACCGGCGGGCGATTGGTTATTGCGCGACCCGGCGGGCATTACGAACCAGCCTATCTGGCGCGCGAGGTGCGCGAACGGAAGGTCACGGCGCTGGTGTTCGTGCCGGCGATGTTGCAGCTGTTTCTGGAAGTCGACGAGGTCAGTCAGTGTGTGTCGCTGACCGATGTGTTCAGCGGCGGCGGTGAGCTGCCGCCAGCCCTGGCCCGGCGCTTTCAGGAGCGCCTGCCCCATGCGCGGCTGCACAACGTCTATGGCCCGACCGAAACCACGGTGATCAACAGCATCTGGACCCTGGAGCCCGGCGCCGAGGTGCCGGCCCGGCAACTGCCGATCGGTCGGCCGATTGCCAACAACCGTTTTTACGTGCTCGATGACCACGACCAGCCGGTGCCGGTGGGTGTGAGCGGGCATCTGCACATAGGCGGCGTCGGTGTGGCCCGCGGTTATCTGGGGCTGGCGCAGCTCAGTGCCGAGCGCTTTATCGACAACCCCTTTGTCGTGGGGGATCGGCTCTATCGCAGCGGCGATCTGGCGCGCTACCGCCCGGACGGTCAGCTGGAGTTTCTCGGTCGCAACGATTTTCAGGTCAAGTTGCGCGGCGTGCGCCTGGAACTGGGCGAAATTGAAGCCCGGCTCGAAGCGTTTCCCGGCATCCGCAGCGCCGTGGTGTTGATGGTCGGCGAAGCGGCACAGGATCAGCGGCTGGTGGCCTGCTGTGTGGTGGCCGAACCCGTTGACGAAGCAGCGGTGCACGCCCATCTGGCGACAACCCTGCCCAGAGCGGTGATCCCCGGCAGCTATCTGTGGCTAGACGCGCTGCCGCTGACTGCCAACGGCAAGGTCGATCGCACTGCGCTGACGGCATTGGCGGACGAGGAATTGGTCAATCGTCAGGTCAATCTGAGCAGCCCGCGCGATCACATCGAACTGGCGCTGTACCAGATCTGGAAAAGCCTGTTGCTGGCGCCGCAGATCGGCATTCGCGACAACTTCTTCAATGTCGGCGGCACCTCCATTGCTGCTATCAAAATGGCCCATGAAATCAGCCAGCAGTTCGCGGTCGAAGTGCCGGTGCGCGTGGTGCTCAGCTACCCGACCATCGAAGCGCTGGGCGGCTGGCTGCGGGTCGGGGCCAATCCGGCGCTGGCCCAGAGCAACCTGATCGAATTCCGTCGCGGCAGCGGCCAGCACAACGTGGTGTGCATTCACCCGGCGGGCGGTACGGCGTTCTGTTATCTGTCGTTGGCCAAGGTGCTGCCGGATGAAGCCGGCGTGTACGGGGTGCAATCGCCGGGACTGAATCCGGGGGAGAGCACCGAGCCGACGGTCGAAGCGATGGCCGAGGCTTACTTGCGCCAGATCGAACCGCTGACGGAGCAACCGCTGATCCTCACCGGACTGTCGTTCGGCGGCCTGGTGGCCTATGAAATGGCGCGGCGGTTGACGGCGGCGGGACATCGTCAGGTGACGGTGGTGCTGCTCGACACCCAGGGCAGCGACGATCCGGGTTTCCGCGAACAGATCGGCACCGTGGACATGGCCGAGTTTCGCGACAAACTGGTGCGTTTCAATGGCATGTACCCCGGCATCGAGGACGCGCAGGTCGAGCGCTACTTCAACATCTACAACCACAACCGCCTGGCCATGGCCGCCTATGAGTGCGCGCCGCGCGCCGGTCGAGTGGTGCTGATCCAGGCGCGGGAAGATTTCAGCCGCCATCATTTGCATGAACTGCGTGGCTTCTGGCGTCGCCGCGCGGGCAGCGGCTATCTGGCGAAACTGGTCAGCGGCGGGCACTGGGACATGCTTGAAAGCGCGGAAATCCACCGGGTCTCGCAAATCATCCGTCGGGAGCTGCAACGCTTCGACGCGCAGGAGGCGAAATGATGAGTGCGTCCAATGACAGGCCATTGCTCGCGCGTTTTGCCGAGCAAGTGGCGGGTAATCCGCAAGCCTCGGCGGTGATCGATCAATCGGTCACGCTGACTTACGCCGAACTGGCCAGCGCCAGCGAGCGCATCGCCCGAGGGTTGCTGGCGCGCGGCGTCGAGCCCGGCCAGTCGCTGGCGTTGTGCATGCCGCGCTGCTGGCAGTGGCTGGCAGCGATTATCGGCGCCCTGAAAGTCGGCGCGGTGGTGGTGCCGCTGGATCGCGCCAGCCCACGCAAACGCCGGGAACTGATGCTGGCGGATGCGGCGTGTGTCGGTCTGATTACCCTGGGCGAAGAATCGGCGTGGTCGCCTTCACTGTGGCAAACCAGCGTCGAGGCCTTGCTCGATCAGCCGGACGCTCCGCCGCAAACACTGGCCGAAGACTTTGCCGAGGTGATGTTCCTGTTCTACACCTCGGGCACCACCGGCACGCCAAAAGCGGTCGAGGTTGGCGAGCGTGGCTTGTTGCGGTTGGCGCACACCGACGGCTATATCGAGATTCGCCCGACGGACCGCTTCGCCTGCCTGTCCAACCCGGCGTTCGATGCGTGCAGTTTCGAACTGTGGGCGCCGCTGCTCAATGGCGGTTGCTGCGTGATGATCGCCGACGAGGACGTGCTGGACGCGCGTCGACTGGCTGAGGTGCTGGAGCGCACCCAGGTCGACAATCTGTTCATGACCGTGTCGCTGTTCAACACGTTGATTGCCGAGTGGCCGTCGTGCTTTTCCAGCATGCGTCAGGTGCTGATCGGCGGTGAGCAGATCAGCGCTGCCGCCGTGCGCGGCTGGTATCGGGCCAACCCTGAGAGCCGCTGCCGGATCTTCAACGTCTACGGTCCCACCGAATGCACCACGTTTGCCCTGTGCTGGCCGATCAGCCGCGATTTTGCCGGTGACTCGGCGCCTATTGGCCGACCGTTGCCGGATACCGGCGTGCAGGTGCTGGATGAGCAGCAACGCCCGGTGCCGGCGGGCGAGGTCGGCGAGCTGTATTTGAGTGGCAGCGGTGTCGCCCGTGGCTACCGCAACCGGCGCGAAGAAACTGCTCGCCAGTTCGTCCGTTTGCCCGACCTCGACGGTGGCGCGCAGGTGCATTACCGCACCGGTGATCTGGTGCGACGCAATGCAGAAGGCTTGATCGAGTACCTGGGGCGGGTCGACCGGCAGGTGAAGATTCGCGGCTTCCGGATCGAACCGGGGGAGGTGGAGCAACGGATCCTGGAGCATCCGGGCGTGGCGCAGGTGTACGTCTGCACCCGGCGTCAGGCGGCTGAAGATCATCAGTTGCTGGCGTTCATCGTGCCGCGCGGGGATCTGGACTATCACGCCTTCGAAAACCATCTGCGGGCACAACTGGCGCCGTATATGCGGCCGCATCAGCTGTTCCTGCTGGAGCGCCTGCCGCTGACGGCCAATGGCAAGATCGATCGTGATGGCTTGCTGGCCCAAGGGTTGAGTCCGTGGCATCCAGTCCTGGCGGCTACGGATAACGAAAACGCTTCACCGGCGCTGGACTGGTTGCTGAGTCAGGCCCGCTCGCTGCTCGGCCAACCGGCTCTGAGCGCGCAGGACGACTGGCTGGGCAGTGGCGGCGATTCGCTCAAGGCGCTGCGCCTGCGTTCGGCGATTCGTGTCCACTGGCAGCGAGAGATCGCCATCGATACGTTGCTCAACGAGCCTTTCTCGTCATTGGCCGCACAACTGAGCGGTGAGACGAACGGCGAGTCGATTTACCCACCCGCGCCTCCGATCAGCAGCGCCAGACGCCTGCCGGCCACCGCCGAACAGCGCCGCCTGTGGCTGTTGCAACAACGCTCGCCGACCTCGACCGCCTACAGCGTGCCGCTGATTCTGCATCTGGCGGCAGGTGTCGAAGTTGCGGCACTGGCCGAGGCTTTGGGGCGTCTGGTGCAGCGTCATCCGGGATTGCGCACGGCATTCGCGGCGGGTGCCGACGGACTCGATCAAGTAATCGCCGAGCAGGGGCCGACCTGTCGCACCTTCGCGGTCGGGCATTTCACCGAGGACAACTGGCAGGCTTTCGCCGAGCTGGTGTTCGCCGCGCCGTTCGACCTGACCACCCCGAATCTGTTTCAAGCCTGGCTGCTGCCGTTCGCCGATGGCAGCTGCCGGCTGTTGCTGAACCTGCATCACATCATCGTCGATGGCTGGTCGGTGAACCTGTTGTTCGATGACCTGACGCAGCTTTACGCCGATGCCCTGCAAGGCTGCGACAGCCTGCAACCGGTCGCCCGATTGACGACGCTGGAGTTTGGCCAGTGGCAGCGTCAGTGGAGCGTCGATCCGCATTATCGCGACCAGCGCCGCGCCCTCGCCGAATTGCATCGCCGTCAGGAAGAACCGTCGCCTGCATTGATGCCAATGCGCGAGGTCAGCCCCGACGCCCGGCTGCACCGCGAACCCTTGGGCACCCTGCGCAGCGCCGCCCTCGAGCGCTTTTGCACCCAACAACGGCTGACCCGTTTCGAAGTGCTGTTCAGTGTCTTCGCCTGGAGCCTGTACGCCCTGACCGGGTGCGAGCGGCCACGGATCGCCAGCCCGGTGGCCAACCGGCCACTGGCGGAGTTCGAAGACACCGTCGGCATGTTTGCCAACACCGTGCTGATCCCCACTGCCGTTGAAAACCCATTGACCCTGAGCGAGCAGTTGCGCAAACAGACCGCCACCGTGCGCGAAGTGCTGGCGTTGCAGGACGTGGCGCTGGCGGATCTGGTGGAAGACCTGCGGCTGTCGTCGAGCCCCTCGCTGTTCGACTTCATGTTCGTGCTGGAAAACACTGACTACGCCGCACTGGCCGACTCAAACCTGCGCGCCACGCTGGCATTCAACGAGCAGTTACATGCCAAGTGCCCGTTGACGTTGTTGATGGTGGGCAGCGGTTCGCAGCTGGAATGCTGGTGGGAATATCAGTGCAGCTATTTCGATGCCGAACAGATGCGGGCGTTGAACGCGCTGTTCCGCCGGGGTCTGGATCTGTTGCTGGAAAACCCGGCGGCCAACCTCGAAAATTTGCTCGGTCCGTATCGACGCAGCCTGCCACCCGCCAGCGAAGGTCCGCAGATTGCGCTGCCGTTCAACACACTGGCGGACGGGTTCGAGCATCAAGTGCTTTGCACGCCGGAGGCGGTCGCGCTGGTTCAAGGCCAGCAGCGCCTCAACTACAGCGAGCTGAATGCGCTGGCCGATGCTCTGGCGGCAAACCTGATCGAGCGCCATCCGTTGCCGGCCGGGAACGCGCCGTTGCATGTCGTGCTGTTCCTCGATGCCTCGGTGGAGCACATTGTCGCCTTGCTGGCCCTGGCCAAACTCAACCTGACCGCCGTGCCGCTGGATCCCGCCTATCCGGTGGCGATCCAGCGTCAGGTGCTGGAGCAGGCGCAGCCGCTTTGTGTGCTGTTCAGCGACGCGACCAAGGCTGCACTGGATGACCTGAACGCCGGACGATTCGCCACCCATCGGGTTGATCTGCGCGCCGATGCCGGAACATTCAAGCGTCCACGCCACGCTGGCGAACGGCCGCTGTACACGCTGTTCACTTCCGGATCGACCGGCACACCGAAAGGCGTGCAAGTGTTGGAACGCACCCTGTGCAACCTGCTGCAATGGCAGCGCACCGAGGGGCAGTTGCCGGCGAAAGCGGTAACGCTGCAGTTCTCGATGCTGTCGTTCGATGTGTCGTTCCAGGAGATTTTCAGCACCCTGTGCGGCGGCGGTTGCTATCACCTGATCACGCCGCGCTGGCGTCAGGATGCCGAGGCGTTGCTGGATTACATGGTCGAGGCGCGAATCGAGCGCCTGTTCCTGCCGTACGTGGCGTTGCAGCATCTGGCGCAAACCGCCGTGAGTCGGGGCATTTACCCGTTGGCGTTGCGCGAGGTGATCACGGCCGGCGAGCAATTGCTCTGCACCGATGCGCTGCGCAACTGGTTCGACGGCATGCCACAGGCGTCGCTGTTCAACCACTATGGCCCGACCGAAACCCACGTGGTCAGTGCCTTGCGCCTGCCGCCCGTGGCGCGGAACTGGCCACTGCGCGCGCCGATCGGCCATGCCGTCGGCAATGCGCGGTTGCTGCTGGTGGATGAACACGACCGCCCGGTGCCCAACGGCTCTCGCGGCTATCTGCTGGTGGCCGGGCCGATGGTTGCCCGCTGTTATCTGGCCGATCCTGCCCTGAACGCCGCACGGTTTGTCGAGCTGGCAGACGACTGTTTGTACTACCGCACCGGCGATCTGGCGTGGTCCGATGCCCAAGGCTGCCTGCATTACCTGGGGCGTGACGATCAGCAGATCAAACTCAGCGGCCATCGCCTGGAACTGGGGCAGATCGAGGCGGCGCTGATGCAGGTGCCGGAAGTGGTCAACGCGGTGGTCGCGGTTCAGGCCGATCCGCCACGGCTGATTGCCTGGCTGCAACTCGATGGCGAACCTGCGACATCCGGCAAGCTGGATCGTCAGGTCGCGCAACTGCTGCCGGCCCATGTGCGAATCGATGAGTACCGACGGATCGACCGCTGGCCACGCACCCCCAGCGGCAAGATCGACCGCAAGGCCTTGCCGAATCTGGGCGAGGCGCTGGAGCGGCGCAGCACGCCACAACCGGTTGTTCAATTGAGTGCGCTGGAGCGGCAACTGAGCGAGTTGTTCCAGGCCGTGATCGGCCGTGATATCGAGCCGGAGCAGACCTTCTTCGAGGCCGGCGCCACAAGCCTCGGCCTGATGCGTTTGCACGGCCGTTACGCCAAAGAGTTGCCGCACAAGGTGACGATGGCCGATCTGTTCGAACACGTCACGGTGCGGCGTCTGGCGGCGCATCTGTCGACCGCGCCAGTGGCAGCGGTGCAGCAGGTACGGCAAACCGATGCTGGTCATCAGCCGATGGCGATCATCGGCATGGCGGTCAATGTAGCCGGGGCGCAGAACCTGTCGGAGTTCTGGGCCATGGTGCAAGGCAATGGGCTGGGCATCGAGCACTTTGCTGCCGAAGAAGGCCTGGTCGGTGCCCGCAGCCAACTGGCGGGCCTGCTCGATTTCGATCCCGAGTACTTCGGCATCAGCCGCCAGGAAGCGCGCCTGATGGACCCGCAACAGCGGCACCTGCTGATGGCCTGCGTACAGGCCCTGCAACACGCGGCCATCGTTCCGTCGGCGGACGGTCCGCGCATCGGTCTGATCGCCAGTTGCGGCGAAACCACTTACTTCCAGCAAATGCTGCGCGAAACCGCCGACGACGATCTGCCGGATGGCTTCCAGCTGGCGCTGCATCACGACAAGGATTTTCTGGCGACCAAAGCCGCGTATCACCTGGACCTCAACGGTCCGGCCCTCAGCGTGCAAGCCGCTTGCGGCAGCTCATTGATCGCCGTGCACCTGGCCAGTTCGATGCTGCGGCAGGGCGATAGCGACGTGATGCTCGCGGCCGGGGTGCTGATCGACCCGACCCTGACCGAGGGCTACCGGCATCGCTCGCAGCACATCTTTTCCGCCGACGGTCTGTGCCGTCCGTTCAGCGACGACGCCAGCGGCACCCTCGGTGCCAGTGGTTACGGCGTCGTGGTGCTCAAACCGCTGGCCAGGGCGCGGGCCGATGGTGACCGGATCTATGCGCTGCTCGAAGGCTCGGCGTTGAACAATGACGGTCGGGCCAAGATGAGTTACACCGCACCGTCGGTGGCCGGGCAGAGCGCGGTCATTCGCGATGCCTTGAGTCGGGCCGGGCTGGCCGGTGCCGACATCGGCTACATCGAGGCCCATGGCACCGGTACTTTGCTGGGCGATCCGATCGAGGTTGCGGCGTTGACCAAGGCTTTCGGCGATGCGCCGGCCGGTCAGTGCGCATTGGCTTCGGTGAAAAGCCAGATCGGTCATCTGGGCGCGGCGGCGGGGGTGGTCGGGCTGATTCGCGCCAGCCTCGCGGTGTTCCACGGCGTGCTGCCGCCGAACCTCGGTTTTGGCCGGATCAACCCGCAGATCGATCTGCAGCATTCACCGTTCTACGTGCCGACCACGTCCCGGCCATGGCCGCAAGGACGGCGGCGACTGGCCGGTGTCAGCAGTTTCGGGATTGGCGGGACCAATGCGCATGTCATCGTCGGCGCTGCGCCCACGGCGCAGGAAACGGTCGAGGAAACATTGCCGCTGCTGATGATCTCGGCCCATAGCCGGGCGGAGTTGCTGCGCGATATCGCGGCGATTCGCGAATACCTGCACGCGAACCCGGAACAGCAGACTGCGTTGCTGCGGCACTTGCAGTCAGGTCGCCGGCAGTTGCGCTGGCGCTTCGCAATGGTTTGTGGGACGGGTGAGGCCATTCCATTGCAGCCGACAGCGATCAAGGAAGTCACGGTCTCAAGCGCGCAGGTGATCGCCCGTGATCAATCGCCGCAGGAGCTGCTGGACGCCTGGTACGAAGGCGCGAATATCCAGTGGCCGCAGCGCTCGGCACCGCCGCCCTGGGATTTGCCGCCGTCGTCGTTCGATCTTCAGCCGTATCGTTTCCAGACTCCCGTGGCTAACCAACCTGCTGCGCCAGCCCTTGAGCGGCAACCGCTGGCGGACTGGTTCCACCAGCGCCAGTGGGTGCGCACCCGGCGATTGAGCGCGACAGCGACGGCGGAATCCCGTGAGGTGCTGATTCTGTGCAGCCCTGAAACGCCGGAATCGACCTTGCTGGCGAGCCTGAACACTGTGTACCGACGCGTCATTCACGTGCGTGCCGGCAATGGCTTCAAGCGCCTGAGCGCGGATCGTTTCGAACTTGATCCGCTGGACACTGAATCACTCAACCGCTTGCTCACCGAGGTTGCAGAACCTGAACTCGGCGAACTCGACTGGCTGCATGCCTTGCCGCTGGCGGTGTCGGGCGCGGTCAACGAGCAATCGCTGGATCTGGCGCAGTGGGCTTGCCTGGACACGGTCAGTGCGTTGATGCAGGCCTGGGGGCAAAACCCGCGCACGACACGGCTGCGGTTGTGGTTGATGTCATGGCAGGCTTGCCCGGTAGACGGCGAGGTTCAGCGCCCCGAACTGGCAGCGCTGGCCGGCATCACCGAAGTGGTGCCGCAGGAATATCCGGTGCGTTGCCACTGGCTGGACTGGCCGTCGTCACCACTTGAAACGCACGCCGGCGAGTTGGCAGCGCTGCTTGGCGATCCGTCTTCACTGCCTCGGCGAATGGCGGTGCGCGATGGTTACCTGTGGCAGCCACGCTTGATGCCTCAGCCATTGACCGGCCCAGCAACGACATCAGGGCTTCTGCCGGAAGACGGTACATTCCTGGTGCTGGGCGGCAGCGGCGGCATCGGCCGGACCTTGTGCGAACACCTGCTGCAGGCGCCTGCACGCCGGGTGGTGCTGCTCTCGCGTCAGGGGCAACTGCCGGCGTCTCTGGCGGCTTACGCTTCGCGGATCGACTGCATCAAAGCGGACATCGCCGACCTGCCGCGCTGGCCGCAGATCCTCGATCAACTGGCCGTTCGTTACGGTCGCCTGAGCGGGGTGATTCATGCGGCGGGCGTCGGTGCAGGCAGTCTGATTCGCCACCGTGATCCTCGGCAAATGGCCGAGACCATGGCCGCCAAGACTCGCGGCATGCTGGCGGTCGAGGCGTTGATCGAACACCTGACACCGGGTTTTGTCCTGTATTGCTCGTCAATGTCGGCACTGTTCGGCGGCGCGGGGCATCTGGACTACGCGGCGGCCAGCGGAGTGCTCGACGGCTTCACTCACTATCGCCCGAACCCGGCCGACGCTTGCCTGCGTCTGGGGATCAACTGGGACATCTGGCGCGACATCGGCATGGCCACCACCAGCAACGGTGGGGACGCCGCGCACCTGGAGCATCTGACGGTTGGCCTGTCGGCGGAAGAGGGCTGTCGGGTGTTCGATCTGGCGATGGCGACGCAGTTGCCGCAGCTGCTGATCTCCACCACCGGCATCGACACGGCGCGGCGGTTTTATCCGGTTCGCCATGGTGCCGTGGCTGCAGCGGTCGAGGCGCCGAAGGGCGTGGATCTGTCGGCGCGCCTGCGTGAGTGCCTGTGCAAGTGGCTCGGTGTGGCCGAGCTGGAAGATGACGATTCGCTGTACGACCTGGGCGCGGACTCGCTGACGCTGCTCGACCTGATCGACGAACTGCAAGCGGCCACCGGTGAGGTGTTTCAGCTGTCGCAATTCAGCCACAAGGTCAGCCTGAACGAGGTGCTGGGGCTGGTCTCGACCGCCACGGTTGAAGAGGCGCCCCCTGCTGCACCGCACGGCTGGCACGACGCGGTGCGGATCGATCAATGGCATGCCGGAGCCGGGCGCGACTGGCTGTACCTGATCCACCCGGTGGGCGGCGATGTTCAGGCCTATCGGGAACTGGTCTCGGCGCTGCCGGCGGAACTGGGCGTGTGCGTGATCGCCGACCCGGCGCTGCGCCTGCCGCAGTTGCCGAACATCAGCGTGGAGGAACGTGCACGCTGGTATCTGGCGGCGATCAAGGAGCATCTTCCGCACGGCAGCACTTGGCGCCTTGCAGGGTGGTCCTTCGGAGCATGGGTGGCGCAGGCGCTGTGTCATCAGGCCCAGGTCGACGGCTTCAGGCAGCCGTTGTTGTACCTGATCGACCCGCCCGCGCCGGATGCCGGTGCGCAACTGGCCGGCATCGACGAGCAGACCATCGAGCAGGTGTTCCAGCGCGAGTTCGCCCAGCGCTGGCCGGAGGTCGAAGGGCAGGGCATGGCCGAAGAACGTCAGGCGTATCTGCAACGGCTGACGGTGTGCTGTCGCAACAACATGACCAGCATGCTCGACTTCCAGCCGCCGGCGCTGGCGACCACGGCGGTGCGGCTGTTCATCGCCGGGCACGCCAATCCTTACGGGCTGGGCAACGACTGGAACCCGGACGACCTGCAACGCAACTGGCAGGCCTTGCTGCCGCAGTTGCGCAGCTGGCAAACCCTGGACACCGACCACTACGGTATCGTGGCGGGCCGCTGGGCGCGGTTGCTGGCCGAGGTGATCGGTACGGATGAGCCGGCGCCATGAATGAACCGATCTCGATGCCGCGATGGTGGCTGGCCTTGACCAAGGTATTGTGCGAAGCCGAGCCGAACGCGGCCTTGCGCTTGAGGCAACTGCAGGGTCATGTGCCGTTTCAGCTGTTTCATCGCTGGCAGGCCGACGTGGTCCTGCCGATGCTCGGCGAAGCCTTGCCGGAACATCGACAGGCGCTGCTCGCGTTGCAAAGCCTGCATCAGCGGGCGGCACTCGGCGTGCTCGGGCGTCAGGGCGAATGGCGGGCCACGCTCAAACCGGTGTTGCTGGCGCTGTATCGCAAGGCTTATGCCTATGACGCGGCGTACGCCAAGGCCCACGCCAGTGCGCTGACCTACGGCCTCGCACCGGCCAACACCGCCATGATTGCCGAGCACTTCGGCGATGCCGAGGCGTTCGCCGAGTACTACGCGCAACTCAATACCGAGGCCGCTGCCACCGCGTTTGCCCAGGCTCATGCCAGCGCCAACGCCGAAGTGTCGGCCCGGGCCTTCGCGGACGACGACGCAGACACCTGTGCGCAGATTTGCGGGGCGTCCGTGCGGGTTTACGTCGGAGCTTGCGCGCAGGCCGATGAACAACGAAACGCCGCACTCAACCATCTCGCCGCCGGGCTCGACCGAAGCCTGGCCACGCTGCAATCCCGTTCAACAGGAGAACGACATGAATGACGCACAACTGCAATTCGATGTGGTGATCAACGCTCAGGGTCAGTATTCCCTGTGGCCGGCGGGCAAGCCGATGGCCAGCGGCTGGAGCGAGGCGGGGATGCGCGGCGAACGCCAAATCTGTCTGGATTACATCAACGAACACTGGATCGACATGCGCCCGCGTTCGCTACGCGAACAGTCATCAGCGTCGTTCCAATAAAAAGGGTGAGGGAACATGGATCAGTTGGCACTCAAGGCAATCGAGCGCATCGCCGCCGAACGGCGTGCGCCGTATCAGCACATCACGGTCGAGCGGATCACGCCGATCATTGGCGCCGAGATCGGCGGCGTCGATCTCTCGCAACCGCTGAGCGACGAGCAGCTCGCGGAAATCCGCCGGGCCTTTCTGGAGAACCACGTGGTGGTGTTCCGCGATCAGCACCTGACGGTGGACGAGCACAAGGCGTTTGGCCGGCTGTTCGGTGAGCTGCGGGCGCTGCCGGTGGAAGACATCGACGGCGATGACCCGGAGCTGGTGGTGATCCGCGCCAATGCGCAATCGCGCTACGTGGCCGGCGAAACCTGGCACACCGACGGTACCGCCGATCTGGCGCCGTCCATGGGTTCGATGCTGTACGTCAAGGAAACCCCGGCCATCGGCACCGGTGGCGATACGCTGTTCGCCAACATGCACCTGGCGCTGGAAATGCTGTCGCCGACGATGCAGCAGTTTCTCGGCGAGCTGACCGCGATCCACGACGGCGCGATTCCGTGGAAGGGCTATGAGGCGCCGGCCAACCTGCCGAAAACCGAACACCCGGTGGTGGTTCGCCACCCGGAAACCGGGCGTAAAACACTGTTCGTCAATTCCGGGTTCACGTCGCACATCGTCCAGTTGTCCGGCGGTGAAAGTCAGGTGCTGTTGAACATGCTGTTCGATCTGGTGGCGCGGGAGCCGGTCCTCAGCTGTCGCGTGCGTTGGGCGCCGAACAGCCTGGTGTTCTGGGATAACCGCTGCACCCAGCACCATGCGGTCTGGGATTATTTCCCGCACTCGCGGTATGGCGAGCGGGTGACGATTCTGGGGACGCAGCCCAAGGCTTGATGACCCTGAAAGTCCCTCTGTGGGAGCTCGCTCCCACAGGTTCGGGTCTAAATTCCTCGATTGAGCAGTTGCTCGACGATCAACTCGCCGAACGCCAGATTCCCGTGCAGCGGGTCATCCACTTCGCAGTACGCCGGAAGCTGAAAACCCAGCTCATCATTCGCTGCCGCGCGCACATCGATCAGCTCGATGCCGAGCCCCTGCAGGCGCTCGATCAGCAGCGCCTGCGCGGCCATGAACACACGCGGATCGGACAACTCTGGCACCCGTTGCGGCGGCAGCACGGCGAACACCTTGAGGTTCATCGCCCGGGCCTGTTCATAGAACGCCAGCGCAGGCTTGGACAAGGTGTCGACGATGGATTCGAACAGGGGCCCGGCGAGAAAACCTTCGTCGAATTCGCCGTCCGGTGTCTGGTAGCAGGTCCAGTTCGGCGCGGTGGCGAGGTAGTGCAGGCTCAGGCCAATGGTACTCACCAGCGGCACCCCGACCTTCGCCAGTTGCGGCACTTCAAAAGGCGCCAGGGCCTGGCGATACAGACGTTCCATCTCGGCCTCGCGAAACAGCACGTCATGGCGGGTCAGGCTGAAAAAATCCACCGCGAAATCCCGGCCGGTGCCCAGCGGGCCGCCGCTGAACGGCAACTCACGGGCCTGCGCGGCCTTGCCGATGACCCCGGCATGGGAGTCGCCCAGCAGCAGAAACCTAGGCGTAGTAATCGAGCACGGCGTCTTCACAGACAAGCTCCTCGCTGGACACGCAGGTGGAGGGAATGCTGGCCGGCGTTTGCAGCGGTTGAACGGCGTCGAGCCCGGCGAAAAACTGCTGCATGACGAACGCCACGCCTTCGGGCGTGACCTCGCGCTGGTTGGGTTGGTAGAACGCGCCCTTGAACGGTGTGCCGGTGATGATTTCGTAAGAGGGGAAATAGTCGACGTCGTGCAGGTCTTCGCACAGCTGCCCGGCGACGGCGCGCAGCACCGATTTGGAATAGGTGGTGGCGCTCAGCACATGTTCGCCCGTGGCCGTCGCCGTCAGGGGCACTGGTGACACGGTGAGCAGCAGGCGCAGCTGCGGGTTGATCGAACGCATCAATTCCAGCGCCCGCACCATGTCGCCATAGGTGTCCATGAAGCCGAAATTGCAGAAACGGTGCAGCTGCGGATCGAAAGTGCCGCGCACGGTGCCGGGGCACACGGGATACACCAGACCGGTCTGGCGGTTTTGCCAGGCTTCGGTCAGGCCGAGGGTGAACACGAACACTTTGGCCCGGCGCAGGGCGCTGCGGATGGCGTCGAGGGTGGCTTCACGCGAGGCGAACAGCGCGTCCTCGCTGGCAAAACCGTCGGGCTCCACGGAGGGGCGGAATGGGTCGAACCATCGCCCGTCATGGGCCCAGGTTTCGTCGGGGGGCAGGCTCACGCCCAGCGCCCATTCCAGCCATTGGCACAGCATCGCCGGAGTGTACAGATTGCCGGTGCGGAACGAGAACACCCCATAGTTGTGGGCCTTCCATTCGGCTGCGGGCAGTTCGGCCGGGGCCGGTTCCGCATCCAGCCAGTTCATGCCGCGTTCGCCCAGCGCCCGGCCGATGTGCTGGGCGAAACACGAGCCGGCGGTGACGATGGCGTCCTTGTTGCCGATCTCGAACTGCGGCGTCCACAGTTGATCGATGTTCAGCGCGGGCTTGTCAGCCACGGCGGTGCGCCAGAAAGCGCGGGGTGGCAGGCATTGATAAGGATTCACGACGAGGGCCTCCTTGGCGGTCGCTGATAAAACGGGGTCAACTGATTTGATAGCGGTAGATCAGGTCGTCAAACCACCGATCTCCAATCTGATAGGCCTGCGGCACGCGGCGCTCGAATACAAAACCGCATTTCTCCAACACCTTGCAGGACGCGATATTACCGTCGGTCACGGTCGACTCCAATGAGTCCAGGCCGATGGCGGCGGCATAGTCGATGATCGCCTGCCGCGACTCGGTGCCAAAGCCTTTGCCCTGATGCTCGGGTAACAGCAGGCAACCCACCTCGGCATGCCCCGGCGACAGGATGCGAAAACCGGTCACTCCCAGCTCCTGCCCGCTGGCCCTGTCGGTCACCACCAGACACAACCAGTGATCCGACTGCGGCCCCCAAGCCGGAAGCCGATGCTCGAAGCCTTTGCGCACCTGTTCTTCGGCGATTTCACCGAACACGTACTGCATGGTTTGCGGCTCGGAATGCAGCCTGAGGAACAGCGGCCAGTCGGATTCGACCATCGTGCGCAGGTCCAGGCGTTGCGTGGTGAGTTCGAGCATCCGGTGCACCTTGCAGAGGTGGAAAGGAAAGAGGTTTTTTACTTGGTGCCGGGGCAAAGATCAATGATCTGTACTGCTCGGTGGTTTCAATGTTTTTACTAAACCTGCCGTTTACTTAAGGCTGTTAGGCTTCAACTGCCGTGTGTATTCGATAGAGGGGGCGGCAGAGTAGGCATCCAGTGAGTCCTGCGTTGTTGATTCTGCGATGAAAAGCAGAGAAGGCCCGAAGAGGGCTTTACGTTCTTCCGGCATGCAGGTCGGCAAGTAGGTGCGCAGCACTCGCGGGTCGTAAAAGCGAAAGGCGAGCTCATTGCCTTCGAAGTCCACTACTTTGAGCAAGGTGCGAAAGTGACGGCGTAACTGGCGGAGGGAAACATCGGGTGGTGCAATGACAAAATACCCCCAGCTTGCTCCCCATCCCACATCAAGCAGTGAACCGGTGAACGCTTGATCAGGATCAAGATGCACCAGATAGGGGGCAACGGCAGACAGCGCCGGAGTGAGACTGCCTGCATACAGGCAGGTAAAATCGGAATTGCTCAAACGGATCATGGGTTCGATTCGGTCATCGCGAGCTCCGTCCAGCAATGCATATACCTGCGGTGCCTGCGGACCTTTCCCTGCGCTCCACAGCTCCCGAACAAGCCATGTGACCAGGCTCAGGTCTGATTCATGCGGGGCACTCATTTCGAACAGATCTCACAGAATGGCTTTCCGTCTTCGGCCGCCTGTTTCAGAGATCTGGCTTGGCGATCCTGGCGCTGTATGCGGGCCTTTTTGAGTTCGACAGCAGAAATACGGGGGGCAGTGGCAGCAGTAGCGGCGGTCAGCCGTTGTCCGGCTTTATCGCTGTCGGCTATCCAGGGAATGACGGGCGGCAGAATTGCAATTCCGGAACCCACACCCGGCGCACCGCCGGTATTGGCCTTTACCTCGGCACCACTGATGGTCACACCACCCGCGTCGACCTTGATGAAACTGCCGCCAGCCTTCGCCGTCAGTTCCATCCCGCCTTCGATCACGACTTTTTCACCAGCGTGGTAGTGAATCTCCGTGCCCGCTTCCACGAACTGCCCGGTGCCGACCTTCACATGCTGTGTCACGCCCACGGTCAGGTGATCGTTGGCGCGCATTTCGCTCTTGCGGTCCAGGTGGGTGATGCGGTGTTCCTCGACCTTGAATTCACTTAAAACATTGGCTTCAACGATGTCATGCCGTTCATTGCCGACGCGGATCTTCTGGTCGTGCTCGATGTTTTCGTCCCAGTCGCGCTGGGCGTGGATGTAG